>JAQCHR010000294.1 GCA_027619655.1 Pseudomonadota bacterium | reverse complement strand
TAAAGACAGTTAAATACTGATATAAATATCGACTTTTTTATCCCAATATTTATGCAGTTTTTTAAGCTAATAAAGGTTTAGGCCTTTTTTGGTATTATGATCTTCATATCTGTTTCCGGCTAACCTATTTTATTTGATTTTCCGAACGCTGTCTTAAGTCCTGGATTGGGATATTCCGGCATCCGGGTGGGGACAATTTTGTCTGCCGTAGGCGTCTCGTATCGGTACGGCTTTGCCTTAAAGGGGTGGCGTTAACGTTGACTGGCGAAAAGCATTCTACCGAACGGACAACATCATTTTGGACACGGTTGCGATCCCGGCTTCGTGCGGAATTCGGCGAAGCAGCCTATCGCAGCTGGTTGAAACCCGCATCGTTCGAATTTTCCGGCGAGGATACGATCCGGATTCTGGCGCCGACCCGGTTTATGCGGGACTGGATTGAAACCCAGTATGGCGACCGGCTCCTGAGACTCTGGTCGGAAGAAAATCCGAAGATCGTCCGGCTTGAAATCGTCCACGACGGCGCGGCGCCCGAACGCGCCGCCACGGTGCCGGTGGTTGTCTCGGCGCCGGCGAGCGACGGCGCCCATAACGATATCGGTGCGCCGCTCGACCCGCGGTTCCGTTTCGATAATTTTGTTGTCGGCAAGCCCAACGAACTGGCTTTTGCCGCCGCACGGCGCGTAGCGGAAGCCGAATCCGTGCCGTTCAACCCGCTGTTCCTTTACGGGGGCGTGGGGCTCGGCAAGACCCACCTGATGCATGCGATCGCATCGCATATCCGCAAAACGACGCCGGAACGGCTGGTGATCTACCTGTCGGCGGAAAAGTTTATGTACCAGTTCATCCGGGCGATGCGGTTCAAGGACACGATGGCCTTCAAGGACCAGTTCCGCTCGGTCGATGTGCTGATGATCGATGACGTGCAGTTCTTCAGCGGCAAGGACAATACCCAGGAAGAATTCTTCCATACGTTCAACGCGCTGGTCGACCATAACCGTCAGGTCATCATTTCGGCTGACAAGTCGCCGAATGACCTGGAAGGCATGGAAGACCGGATGAAGTCGCGACTCGGCTGGGGCCTGGTCGCGGATATTCATCCTACGATTTACGAGCTTCGCCTCGGCATCCTGCAGTCGAAGGCGGAACAGATGCATTTCGACATCCCGCCGAAGGTGCTGGAGTTCCTTGCGCATCGTATTACCTCGAACGTCCGCGAACTGGAAGGCGCGCTGAACCGGCTGGTCGCGTATGCCAAGCTGGTGGGCCGGCCAATCGCCCTGGACAACACACAGGAAGTGCTGCAGGACATCCTGCGGGCGAATGACCGCAAGGTGACAATCGAGGAAATTCAGAAGCGGGTGGCCGAGCACTACAACATACGGCTCGGTGAGATGTTTTCCGCGCGCCGGTCGCGGGCCATCGCCCGTCCGCGCCAGGTCGCCATGTATCTGTCGAAACAGCTGACCGAACGGTCGCTGCCGGAAATCGGCCGGAAATTCGGCGGCCGCGACCACACCACCGTCATGCATGCGGTGCGCAAGATCGATGAATTATGCGCCCTGGACAGCTCGTTTTCAGAAGATGTCGAATTGCTGCGGCGCATGCTTGAGGGCTGACGGGCGCGAAACCCCGATTCGCCGCATTCCGGGGATAAATTGAAGCGGTACAAAGCATAAACTAGTGCGGATTCTGGCCGGTCATGCTAGATTCAGTAGGGGCTTGTCGAATCCACCGCTATCCTTGAAGCTACGTTGCAGGGCGGAGGCGACGGCAGTCTTGTCCCCGCAATAACCCTGAAGCGTATGATCAAAGAGAAATCATGAAACTGACCATCGAACGGGCGGCACTTCTGAGGTCGTTGAACCATGTCCAGAGCGTTGTAGAGCGCCGGAACACCATTCCCATCCTGGCGAATGTCCTGCTGCAATCCAGTGACGGCGGCGTCAAGCTCACGGCGACCGATATGGATATTTCCATTGTAGAAACCGTTCCCTCGCAGGTCGCGACGGCGGGCGACACGACGGCGCCGGCGCATACCCTCTACGACATCGTCCGCAAGCTGCCGGAAGGCGCGCAGGTCGAACTCGATTCGAATTCGGAAGACGGCCGGCTTGTCCTGCAGTCCGGCCGGTCGCGTTTCGTACTGGCATCATTGCCGACAGCCGATTTTCCGGCGATGAGCGACGGCAACCTGCCGCATCGTTTCGTGATTTCCGCCGCGTCGTTGCGTGCGCTGATCGACCGGACCCGGTTCGCAATTTCGACCGAGGAAACCCGGTATTACCTGAACGGCATCTACATGCACGCGACAGAGTCAAACGGGACGCCTGTTTTGCGCGCGGTGGCGACCGATGGGCATCGGCTGGCGCGGGTCGAATCGCCGATGCCGGATGGCGCGGCCGGCATGCCCGGCATTATCGTGCCGCGCAAAACGGTGAACGAGCTGCGCAAGCTGATCGACGAATGCGAGGGCGATGTCGAGGTATCGCTGTCGGAGACCAAGATCCGGTTTTCCTTCGACGGCACGGTCCTGTCGTCGAAGCTGATTGACGGCACATTTCCCGATTACGAAAAGGTTATCCCGGTCGGGAATGACAAACTGCTGGAAGTCGATTGCCACCAGCTGGCCGCGGCCGTGGATCGCGTGGCGACGATTTCGACGGAGCGGTCCCGTTCGGTCAAGCTGATCATCGCGCCGAGCAGCCTGATCCTGTCCGCGAGCAGCCCCGAAGCGGGATCGGCGACCGAGGAGCTGGAGGTTTCCTACGACAAGGAGGCGCTGGAAATCGGCTTCAATTCACGTTACCTGCTGGATATCGCACAGCAGGTCGAGGGCGAAACGGTGCAGGTTCTCCTGGCGGACGGCGCTTCCCCGACGATCGTGCGCGATACTGCCGATGAAAGCGCGCTATACGTTCTGATGCCTATGCGGGTTTAGGGTGCGCATGCACGAGGCCGTTATTGCCAGGGTTGATTCCCAGCCGGATTCCCTTCCCGCGCCGCTGGCGGTGACCCGGCTGCGCCTGTCGGATTTCCGCAGCTACCATAAAGCCGCGTATGACGGCGATACCCGACCGGTCGTACTGACAGGGCCGAACGGGGCCGGCAAGACGAACATGCTGGAAGCCGTGTCTTTTCTGGCGCCCGGCCGGGGATTGCGGCAGGCGCAGCTGAACGAAATCGACCGCCGGTCCGGCGATCCCGCAGGCTGGGCGGTTGCCGGCACGATCTGTGGCGCGTCGGGCCCCGTGGATATCGGTACCGGACGCGAACCGGACCGCCCGCGCCGGATGGTGCGCGTGAATGGCGCACCGGTATCGGGGCAGGGGGCGCTGGGCGAATATGTCAGCATCGTCTGGCTGACACCGCAGATGGACCGCCTTTTCCTCGATGGCGCATCGGCCCGGCGCCGTTTTCTCGACCGGCTAGTCTTCGGCTTCGATACGGCGCATGCGGGGCGGGTCGGCGGATACGAGCATGCCATGCGCGAACGGCTGCGGCTGCTGAAAGCGGGCAGGATGGATGATGCCTGGCTGTCTGCGCTGGAAGAGAGCATGGCGGAACGCGGCGTTGCCATTGCCGCGGCCCGGCGGGAAATGGCTACCCGGCTCGCGCGCGCCTGCGCCGAGGGAACCGGACCGTTTCCCCGGGCCGGGATCGCCGCGACGGGCGAGGTTGAATCCTTGCTGGATGACGGCCCGGCGCTGGCAGCGGAAGACTGCCTGCGGGAACGTCTGGCCCGGACCCGCCGTCTGGATGCGGATTCCGGCCGGACATCCGCGGGCCCGCACCGTAGCGATTTCACCGTCCGGCATCTGGAAAAGGAAATGCCGGCGGATCAGTGCTCGACGGGGGAGCAGAAGGCGCTGCTGATCGCGGTTGTCCTGGCGGATGCGCGGTTGCAGGCGGCGGAGCGCGGTGCGGCGCCGCTGCTGCTGCTGGATGAGGTCGCGGCGCATCTCGACGCGGAAAAACGGCAGGCGCTGTTTGCCGAAATCCTGGCGCTTGGCGCGCAGGCCTGGCTGACGGGTACGGACCGGACGACATTTGCCGAACTGGAATCCCGAGCACAATTCTTCAGGGTCGCCAATGCGACGCTGGAGCGGACATCCTGACATCGAACGGAAGCTTTCATGAACGACGATACCAATGACACGCCCGAAGAAGTCGAAGTCGAATCAGGATATGACGCCGATTCGATCAAGGTATTACGCGGGCTCGAAGCCGTGCGCAAACGGCCGGGCATGTATATCGGTGACACCGAAGACGGCTCTGGCCTGCATCACATGGTCTATGAAGTCGTTGATAACGGCATCGACGAAGCCATGGCCGGTCATGCGGACAGGGTGACCGTCACGCTGAATGGCGACGGTTCGGTGACCGTGACCGATAACGGCCGTGGAATCCCGGTCGATATCCATACCGAGGAAGGCATTTCCGCGGCCCAGGTGATCATGACGCAGTTGCATGCGGGCGGAAAATTCGATTCCAATTCCTACAAGATTTCCGGTGGCCTGCACGGTGTCGGTGTGTCGGTCGTGAACGGGCTTTCCAAGCGGCTGGACCTGACCATCCGGCGCAACGGCCATATCTACAGCATGCAGTTCCGGGACGGCGACCCGTTTGAAGACAGGGACCTGGCGATTGTCGGCGACTGCAACCCGCGCGATACGGGCACGGAAGTGACCTTCTGGGCGTCGGAGGAAATATTCAAGATCACCGAGTACGACTATGACACGCTGGAACACCGGTTGCGCGAACTCGCCTTCCTGAATTCCGGGGTCAACATCGTTCTGACCGATGCCCGGCAGCCGGAACCAAGGGTTACCAATTTCCATTACGATGGCGGTCTTGCCGAATTCGCGAAATATCTCAACCGGTCGCGGACCCCGCTGCATAGCGAGGTAATCCTGATGGTCAGCGAAAAGGACGGGATCACGGTCGAGGTCGCGTTGCAATGGAACGACAGTTACCACGAAACCATGCTGTGTTTTACCAACAACATTCCCCAGCGCGACGGCGGCACGCATCTGGCGGGGTTCCGGGCGGGACTGACCCGGCAGATCAATAATTACGCAGGCGAGACCGGCGTCGCGAAGCGCGAGAAAGTGTCGATCACCGGCGACGATGCGCGTGAGGGCCTGACCTGCATCCTGTCGGTGAAGGTGCCGGATCCCAAGTTTTCCAGCCAGACGAAGGACAAGCTCGTTTCCTCCGAGGTCCGCAACGTGGTCGAATCGGTCGTCAACGACCGGCTTGCCCAGTGGTTCGAGGAGCATCCGGCGAACGCGCGGCAGATCCTTCAGAAAGTCGTGGAAGCCGCTGCCGCCCGCGAGGCGGCGAAGAAGGCCCGCGAGCTGACCCGGCGCAAGGGTGCGCTGGATATATCGAGCCTTCCCGGCAAACTGGCG
>JAQCHR010000293.1 GCA_027619655.1 Pseudomonadota bacterium | reverse complement strand
GGGCCGGGACAAGACGGCCATCATCGTCACCGAAATTCCCTATCAGGTGAACAAGTCGCGGATGATGGAGCGGATCGCCGAAGTCGTCCGGGACAAGACGGTCGAAGGCATATCGGACCTGCGGGACGAATCGGACCGTGACGGCGTCCGGGTCGTCATCGAACTCAAGCGCGATTCGATCACCGAAGTCGTGCTGGCGCAGCTGTTCCGTTACACGCCGCTGCAGACGAGTTTCGGCGTCAATATGCTGGCGCTGGTCGGCGGCCGGCCGGAACAGATGAATCTGAAGGAAATCGTCGCCGCATTCGTCGATTTCCGCGAAGTCGTCATCACCCGAAGGACGGCCTACCTGTTGCGCCGCGCGCGCGAACGGGCGCATGTCCTGGCCGGCCTGCTGGTCGCGCTGGCGAATCTCGACCCGATCATCGACCTGATCCGCAAGTCGCCCGATCCCGCGGTCGCGCGCGAGCGCCTGATGGCGGAAAACTGGCAGGCTGGCGATGTGGCGCCGTTTATCGCCCTGATCGACGATCCGGGCCGCGCGGTTATCGAGGGACGCTACCGCCTGTCCGAAATTCAGGCCCGGGCGATTCTGGAATTGCGGCTGCAGCGCCTGACCGGCCTGGAGCGGGACAAGCTGACCGGCGAAACCGAGGAACTGTCCGGCAAGATCAACGACTACCTGCTGATCCTGACGGACCGGAGCCGGTTGCTCGAGGTGATGCGCGAGGAATTGCGCGAGATCGACGAAAAATTCGGCACGCCACGCCGGACGGATATCCAGCCGGCCGAGTTCGAGCACGATATCGAGGACCTGATCCAGCGGGAGGATATGGTCGTTACCGTCACCCATGGCTATATCAAGCGCGTCCCGTTATCCACCTACCGGGCGCAGCGCCGCGGCGGCAAGGGCCGGACGGGTATGTCCACCCGTGACGAGGATTTCGTACAGGAAGTTTTTGTCGCATCGACCCATACGACCGCCCTGTTCTTTTCGTCGCGCGGCATGGTTTATCAGCTCAAGGTCTACCGGTTGCCGCTGGGAAGCCCGCCAGCGCGCGGCAAGGCGATGATCAACCTGCTGCCGCTGGAAGAGGGCGAAACCATCTCCACCGTCATGATGATGCCGGAGGATGAGGACAGCTGGAGCCGGTTGCATGTCATGTTCTCGACCGCGAGCGGCAATGTCCGGCGGAACCTGCTGAGCGATTTCACCAATATCATGGCGAACGGCAAGATCGCGATGAAGCTGGATGACGGCGACCGGCTGGTCCGGGTGCGGACCTGCACCGATGACGATACCATTCTCCTGGCGACCAAGCGGGGCATGTGCATCCGTTTCCCGGTGCCGGATGTCCGTATTTTCAGCGGCCGGACCTCGACAGGCGTGCGGGGCATCCGCCTCGACGAAGGCGACGAGGTGATCTGGATGTCGGCGCTGGTCCAGGTCGATATCGAAACCGAACAGCGCGACGCCTATCTCCGCCAGGTGAACGCGTTGCGGCGCGCCGTGGATGTCGAGGACGAGGAGGTTTCGGATGCCGGAACCCTGGGGCAGTTGCCGCCGGATATCTTCGAGATGCTGGCCGCGTGGGAACAGTTCGTCCTGACGGTCACTGAAAAGGGCTTTGGCAAACAGACGTCCGCCTATGATTACCGGACCACGAACCGGGGCGGGAAGGGCATCGTCAATGTCGATATCGCCAAGCGGAACGATCAGGTTGTCGCAACCTTCCCGGTCGAGCCCAGCGACCAGATCATGCTGGTTACCGACAGCGGGCAGGTCATCCGCTTCCCGGTCGATCAGGTCCGGATTGCCGGCCGCCGGACCCAGGGTGTCACGCTGTTCGACGTCGAAGGCGAGGGCAAGGTTGTTTCCGTCGCGCGGTTGCGCGATGTGGGTGATGACGAAAACGAGGACGGAGAAGAAGCCATTGCCGGTCCGGAAGGCAGTCCGGAAAACGGTACTGTAGAGGATTCCTGACAGCGGCGGGATGACGCCGGGTCTGGAAACGGAGGGGGGAACGGAATGGCCGAAGAGCATGTCGGGGTTTATGCGGGAACCTTCGACCCGATCACGAACGGGCATATGGATATCATTTCCCGGGCGGCGAAGCATATCGTCGACCGGCTGATAATCGCGGTCGCGCGAAATCCGGGGAAAGGACCGCTTTTTTCCCTGGAAGACCGGGTGGCGATGGTTCGCGCGGAACTGGACGCAACCAGTTTTGCGGCGCGGGCCGAAGTCCATCCCTTTGATACCCTGCTGACCGATTTTGCCGAAAAACATGGCGCCAGCGTCCTGGTCCGCGGGCTGCGCGCCGTATCGGATTTCGAATACGAATTCCAGATGGCCTCGATGAACCGTTATCTGAAGCCCAATATCGAAACCACCTTCCTGATGGCGTCGGACAAGAATCAGTTCATTTCGTCCAGCCTGGTCAAGGAAATCTGCCTGTTGAACGGCGAGATCGCGCAGTTCGTATCGCCGCGCGTTGCCGAAAAACTGATCGCCAGGCGCTGAGGCAAACCCGTTAGTCGGCCGGTTGGCGCGGCCATCGCGCAAATTCAAAACGTCAGGATACCGACGATGGCGCCGGTCATGCAGGTGGCGATGGTGCCCGCAATGACTGAACGCATGCCCAGCGCGACGATCTCCTGGCGGCGCGACGGAGCGATCGTCGCCATGCCGCCAATCATGATGCCCAGGCTGCCCAGGTTGGCAAACCCCGTCAGCGCATAGGTAAGGATCAGGCGGCTGCGGTCGGAGAGGGCCTCCCGTGGCAGGTTGATCAACTCGAGGAAGGCGAGGAATTCGTTGAGGATGACCTTGATTCCCAGCAGCGATCCGCCCGTAACGGCTTCCGCCCAGGGGAGCCCCATCAGCCAGGCGACCGGCGCCATTGCGTAGCCGAGAATCCGCTGCAGCGTGACCGATTGCCCTGCGATATCCGGCAGCAGCAGCCCGATGGCCTGATTGCAGAGATGGACGAGCGCGACCATGACGATGAGCATCGCAATGACATTGACCAGCAGCGCCGCGCCGTCCAGCGTGCCGCGGGTGATGGCGTCCATCGCATTGCCAGGCGGGTCGGGATTGCGCAGGTGGCCTTCCGTCGGCGGTTCGGTTTCGGGCACCATCAGCCGGGCGACCATGACGGCGGCCGGCGCACTCATGATGGAGGCGGCGATCAGGTGTCCCAATGCGCCGGGCAGAACCGGCGCCAGGATCGAGGCATAGAGGACCATCATCGTCCCGGCGATCGTCGCCATGCCGCAGGTCATGATCATGAACAGCTCGCTGCGGCTGAGCCGCGTCATGTAGGGGCGGATGAGCAGCGGCGCCTCGACCATGCCGACGAAGATATTGGCGGCAACGCCCAGCCCCGCGGCGCCGCCGATCCCGAACGCTTTTTGCAGCAGCCAGGCGAACCCGCTGACGATGACCGGCAGGATTCGCCAGTGAAACAGCAGGGCGGAAAGCGCGCTCATAACCAGGATCAGGGGCAGGGCGCGCAGGGCCAGGATAAAGCTGGCGCCGGGCTGGCTTTCCTCGAACGGCAGGGGACCGCCGCCCAGATAGCCGAAGACGAAGCTCGTGCCGGCATCCGTGGCACTCTGGAGCGCCAGGACCGCGCCATTCAGCCACAGGAACACCTGCTGCGACGCGGGCAGCTTGAGAATGACGGCGGCGATGGCGAATTGCAGGATCAGCCCGGCGGCGGCCGTCCGGTATTGCCGGCGCCACGGACGGTCCTGACCGCGCGGCGCCAGCGCCGCGGCAATGGCCGTCAGGACAAGAACGCCGAACAGGCTCTGCAGGTTTGCCGGAACATTCATTCGCTTTTTTTCCTGGTTCGGCGTCGCAAGCTGTTATTGTGCCGGAATCGGCGACAGAATCGTGTAGGAAAATGACCATGAATGAAAGCTCCGCGCGCAATACCGTTATTGAACTGTTGGGAAAACTGGGAAGCGAGGATGACGCAGAGGTGTTGTCCACGGCCCGCGCCCTGCACGCGAAAGTCTCTGAAATGGGCGTCAGCTGGGATGAATTGCTTGTCCAGGATGACAGCAGCGTCAGTCGGCCGGTCAATTATTCGGGCGCCGGCGCGGCGGCGCTGGATGACGACGATAGCGATGACGAAGCGGCGGCAGGCCGTCCAACAAGCGATGCAGCCTTCGAACTGATCGGGGCAGCCGCCGACGATATCCGGCGGATCGAGCAAATTCAGTCGATGAAGGATATTTCAGAGTCCTTGCGCGAGGAACTGGACGGGTTTCTCGAGGACATCAAGGCGAACGAGTTCACGGTTGCTGACCGCCAGTATCTCGAAGCACTGCAGCAGCGCCTCTCGAAAGGGGACCGCAAGCCGGCGTGACGCGGCCCTGCCGATCCGAAGCAAAGGCCTGGCCGGCAGCCCGAACCGCATGCCCGGTTATCACGGCGTTGAATCCGAACGTAATCGCCTGAAATCCGCCGCCACCCTGCGGGGGTATATGTCATCCAAATGGATGTTTGACGGCCTGTCGGGAAGTGATTAATGGCGGCAGGCCATTTCTGATGCAGAGTTTGTAGCGCAACGCGACTGTGTCGTGTGCTGCTTGGTGAAAAGGATTTGCGTCGATGCCTGCCGAGGCGACAGAGCAAATTTCCGCGATTTCCGATTTCGAGAAGGACTCGCTGCACATATTGCCGCTCGCCATGACTCCGCTGCAATCGAACGCGCTGTCACGCGCGCGGCTGATAAAAAACTCCAGGCTCGAAAGCATGCTGGAAGTTTTTGACAATGCCAACGCGGGGAGCGGCCAGATCAGTCCGGAAGTGATCGAGCAGACCTTCGATATCGACATGGAAGCGGAGATGAATGACGGGCGGAAGATCCGGGCGCTCGCGAAACTGGACAGTTTCGATGTCTACAGCCTTCGCATCCAGATCCGTGGCCTCGGAATTGTCGTGGAAGACCAGCAGCATCTGCGCCTCTCGAGCGCCAAGCGGGCCGAACTCACCAAATACATGCTCGGATTTACCCGGCCCCTGATCCGGCAAATCTACGGTACGAACGAAACCAATATCGAGGATATATCGGAACTTATCGCGCTGTTCGACAATCCGGACCGCGAGGAAGCCCTGACCAATCTGCGCCAGATAACAGACAAGCTGGGTATCCAGCTCGCCGACCTGCCGCGCTTTCTGGAAGATTACGGCGACACGTTTCTGTCCCTGGCCTATTTCCAGGACATGCACAATTCCCTTGAGCCGGATTTTCTGTCGCTGGCGTCGGCCATCCGGAATATTCAGGAAAATCACCAGCTCCGGCAAAATGCCTTTCTCATGACTTCGATGCGGGAAACCCTGCACGAACTGAAAGATATCAACCCGCATTCCCCAAGTAACCTGCTGATTTCGCTGTCCTAAGATTGATAATTTCTATATAAATCATGGC
>JAQCHR010000292.1 GCA_027619655.1 Pseudomonadota bacterium | reverse complement strand
CAGCATCGCGACCGTCGCCAGGGTCAGGACGATGCGCCAGTCCAGTTTCTCCAGCTTCATCGGATGCTGAGTTTCTTCAGCCGTTCCATCACCTGGTCGAATATCTGGATGTTGACCTCGACCAGCATGCCGGGCGCGACCTTTTCGGGCGGATCGAGCAGCCGGATATAGACCGGAACGCGCTGCACCGCCTTGCTTGCACTCTGGTAACCGCCAGCGTTCCAGGCCACCTGCGCGGTTGTGACATTGCCGATCCGGGTGACCGTACCCGTGAAATCGTCAAAGGGGTAGGCGTCGATGTCGATCTTAACCATCTGCCCGATCTCCAGATAGCGAAGCTGGCTTTCCTCGATATTGGCCTCGATCCAGAAATTTTCCGGGTCATGCAGCAGGATGATGGGGTCGCTTTCGTTGACGGTCTCGCCCTTGTGCTTGAACACATTGTCGACGATCCCGTTGATCGGGCTGGCGATAAACATCTGGCGGCGTTTTTCTTCCTCCTCCCTGATCTGGATCCCGATCTTCTGTGCGGTTTTTTTCGAAATTTCCAGTTCCGCCGCAATCAAGTCCAGGTCGGATCGGGACGCTCGGATTTCCGCGAGTTCCCGGTCCGCAACGCGGATCCTGGCGGCGGCAATCGCGATCTGGCCCTCGAATTCAAGCATCGAATCCTGATCCTGTTCCAGGGTCTTCGGGGAGAGCAGCTTCTTGTCGTACAGGAGCTGCGACCGGTTCAGGTTCTTTTTCGCGAGGTTGAGACGGTCGTCGATTGCCCCGTATTCGACCCGAAGCGCCGCGATTTCCTCCAGCTTGGTCGCGATTTTCGATTCCAGGTTCTGTTCGAGCGCATCTTTTTCGGCCGTCAGCTTGGCGCTCCGCGCGTGTTCCCGCTCCAGGTCGATCTTCAGTGCTTCGATCCGCAGCCGTTCCACTTCCGATTCCAGCGCGACCAGCAGGGTGCCGACTTCGACCCGGTCACCTTCCTTCACGTGGATTTCGGCGATATTGGCGTCGATGCGGCTGGACAGCGTGGTCAGGGTTGTCTTGATCCGCGCATCGAATTCATAGACATGCGTGATCCAGTGAAAAACTTCATATGATATTACTGAAATCAAAAGTATTGCTGCTATTGCGGCAATAATACGCAGCTTTATACTTTTCAGCATTTCATCCAGATCTTGTTTTTATTAAGAACCGGGATCCGGCCCGGCTGTCTGGCGAAATCGTAGCAACTAAAACGGGGTATTGAAACCGGGCATGCGTCAGCCACCGTCAATCGCGGCGGCGATGCGGCGGCGGATATCCTCCGGCTGGGCGCTGACCGCGTCGGCGAGGCGCCGCAATTCGCGGCGCAGGCCGTGCACCTGGTCGAGCAGCGGCAGGATGACATCCATCGCATCCTCGCCGATATCCATGTCGGAGCGGAATTCCTCGATCAGGCGGATCCGGGCAACGTCGATTTCCCGGTACCGGTAGCCGCCGCCTTTGCGCAGCGGCGCGATCCAGCCGCGTGCGATCCAGACATGCAGCGTTTCCCGCCGCAGCCCGTCGAAATCCACCAGTAATTCCTGTTCGCTTCGCATCGCGTCAACGCCCCTTTCCGCCGCGCGGATCATAGGCATGGTCCTTCGCCCATTCCTGCATGAAGCCGCGCAGCTTTTCGTCCGGTTTCGCCGGCAGCACCACCCGCAGGGTCACGAACTGGTCGCCCGCCGCCCGCCTGCCCGCCGCGGGAACGCCCTTGCCGCGCAGGCGCAGGGTATCTCCGCTGTTCGAACCGGCGGGAATGGTCATGGTCACCGTCCCGCCGACCGTCGGCACGGGAATCTTCGCGCCCAGTACCGCCTCGTGCAGCCCGACGGCGAGTTCGCTGCGGATATCGTTGCCGTCGCGCCGGAAGACCGGGTGGGCGGCGACATGCACCTCGATCAGCGCATCGCCCTCGGCGCCGCCACCATGCCCCGGCATGCCCTTGCCGCGCAACCGCAGCATCTGGCCGTCGCGCTGGCCCGGCGGGATCGCGATGTCCAGGGATTTGCCGTCCGGCATCGTCACCCGCTTCTTCGCGCCGAGCACCGCCTCCTCGAAGGAAATGTCGAGCGAATAGCGGACATCGCCACCGCGCATGCGAAACCCGCCCTGCCCGTCGCCGCCACGTGCCCGGCCGCCGAACAGGTCGGAAAAGATATCCCCGATATCCGCGAAGCCGGCGTCGGACTGATAGGGATGCGCGCCCGGATCGGAGGCATATTCGCGGTAATAGCCGTGCTGTCGTTCATTGCCCTGGGCGTCGATCGCACCGGAATCATAGAGTTTGCGCTTTTCCGCATCGTTCAGGATGGCTTAGGCGCCCTGCACCTTCTTGAAGGTCTCCTCTGCCTTCGCGTCGCCCGGGTTCAGGTCCGGATGATATTTCTTTGCCATCGCCCGGTAGGCCTTGCGGATTTCCTCCGCCGTCGCCGTCTTTTTCACACCGAGCGCGTCATACAACTCGTCAGACAAGCAATCGCTCCTTCATTCCCCAAAGCCGACGCAGTATCTTACAGACTGAAACGGTAAGAATCGACGCTTCGCGACATGGACTGTCCGCCGGCCCCTTAAAAATGGTAAGCTGGTACAGGTATTTTCAAGGCTGGTGCGCCAGACTGCGGCGTTCCGGCGCAGAATGGCGGTCGCATGACGGTTCCCCCCCTTCCCCATCCCATTCCCGGGCATCGTCCCCGCAGGACGCCGCCGGGCGCCCCGCCCGGCACGCTGGTCGTCGATCCTGCCGCTGCCGCGCCCACCATCGCGCTCATCGCCTATGGGCCCGAGGCGCTCACCGAAGAACAGGATATCGCCATCGCGGATATCGACGGCCTACGCGAAACGCATCCTGTCCTGTGGCTGGATATTTCCGGCCTGGGCGACGTCAGGACGCTCCGCGATATCGGCGAAAAATTCGGCCTCCACAGCCTGGCCCTGGAAGACGTGCTGAACGTGAACCAGCGTCCCAAGATCGACGAATACGATGACCATCTGTTCATCGTCTGCCGGATGCCGCACAACGAATCTGCCCTGGAGACGGAACAGGTCAGCTTTTTCCTCGGCAAAGATTTCGTCATCACCATGCAGGAACGGCCTGGCGATTGTTTCGAACCGGTTCGGAATCGGTTGCGGACCAAGCGCGGCCGCATTCGCGCCGGCGGCGCGGATTACCTGATCTATGCGCTGCTGGACGCGGTGACGGACGCGTTCTTCCCGGTGCTGGAATCGATCGGCGAACAGATCGGAATCATGGAAGAGGAAATCATAGGCGACCCGATGCCTGAAGATGTGCACCGGATTCACGCCCTGAAACGCGACCTGCTGACGGTGCGCCGCGCCGTCTGGCCGCAGCGCGAGATGCTGAGCGCGATGATCCGGGACGAAAGCCTGCTGATCCAGGAGCAGACCAAACTCTACCTGCGGGACTGCTTCGACCATACCTTCCAACTTATCGACCTGATCGAGACGTATCGTGAAATCGTCAGCGATCTGACCGACATCTTCCTGTCGGCGCAGAGCACGCGCATGAATGAGGTCATGAAGGTGCTGACGGTGATCGCCACGATCTTCATGCCCCTGACGTTGATCAGCGGTATTTACGGCATGAATTTCTCACCGGAAGCGTCGCCATGGAACATGCCGGAGCTGCACGCCGCATACGGCTATCCCGTTGTCATCGGGGTCATGATCGCCATCACCGTCGGGATGCTGGCCTGGTTTCGCAATCGCGGCTGGATCGGCCGGCGTCCGCGGCGGAAAAAGCGCTTCCGCACAACATTCCAAAGGCGGCCCCAATAATGCCCGGTTTAATTCGCTACCTGCCACTCGCTCTTGCCATAGCCGCCAGCTTTGTCTGCGCGTTTGCCGCACTTTTCGCGCATTGGAGCGGTTGGGCGCTCGTCGTGCTGCTGCCGCTTGCTGCCGCCGGCGTATACGACCTGCTGCAGACCGGGCATTCGATCAAGCGCATCTATCCGCTCGTCGGGCAGTTGCGCTGGGCCATCGAGGAAATCCGCCCCCAGATCCACCAGTATCTGGTGGAAGGCGACCTGGACGGAAAGCCGTTCAGCCGGGACCAGCGTTCCATCGTCTATCAGCGGGCCAAGGACACAGTGGACGTGAAGCCATTCGGCACGGAACTGGACGTCTATGGCGACCAGTTTGAATGGATCAACCATTCCATCCGCACCGTGCCGGTGGCGCATGAACTCTTCCGGATCGAGATCGGCGGCCCGCAATGCAAGAAGCCTTATTCGGCGTCGATCCTCAATATTTCGGCGATGAGTTTCGGCTCGCTCGGCGCGCGGGCGGTCGAGGCATTGAACCTCGGCGCGAAACGCGGCCATTTCGCGCATGACACCGGAGAAGGCAGCATCAGCCGGTATCACCGGCTGCATGGCGGCGACCTGATCTGGGAAATCGGCAGCGGTTATTTCGGCTGCCGCAACCCGGACGGAACCTTCAGCGCGGAGAAATTTCAGGAAACTGCCCGTCAGGACCAGGTCCGGATGATCGAAATAAAACTGAGCCAGGGCGCCAAGCCCGGGCATGGCGGCGTGCTGCCGGGCGCGAAGGTAACCGAGGAAATCGCCGAAGCCCGCGGCGTACCGATTGGCGAAACAGTCGTGTCGCCTTCATCCCACAGCGCGTTTTCGACACCGCTGGAAATGATGGCTTTCATCGCTCAGCTGCGCGAACTGTCTGGCGGCAAGCCGGTCGGCTTCAAGCTCTGCGTCGGCCACCGCTGGGAATTCCTCGCCATCGTCAAGGCGATGCTGGAAACGGATATCTGCCCCGATTTCATCGTCGTCGATGGCAAGGAAGGCGGCACCGGCGCCGCCCCCCTGGAATTCAGCAACCGGATTGGGATGCCGCTGCGCGACGGGCTGATCTTCGTGCGCAATGCGCTGGTCGGCGCGGGGCTGCGTGACCGAATCCGGATCGGCGCCAGCGGTAAAATCGTCAACGGGTATCACATGGCCGCGGCGCTGGCGCTGGGCGCGGACTGGTGCAATTCCGCGCGCGGCTTCATGTTCGCGCTGGGTTGCATCCAGTCGCAGCGATGCCATACGGACCAGTGCCCGACCGGCATTACGACACAGGATCCGCTACGCCAGCACGGGCTCGTCATCGCCGACAAGGCCCCGCGCGTCCACAATTTTCATCGCAACACGGTCGAGGCGCTGGCGGAGATCATCGCCGCCGCGGGACTGGAACATCCCGGCGACCTGGTGCCGTCGCATCTGTGCCGGCGGCTCGGCCCCAATCACTGGGACACCGCGGACAATATCTACCACTTCCTGAAGCCGGGCGAACTTCTGACCGATCCTGATTCATGCTTCTATGCGCAGGACTGGACTATTGCGCAGGCGGGCAGCTTCGCGCCGGTCGTCGTGCCCGATCCTAGTGAGGGCGATCGCCCCGAAG
>JAQCHR010000291.1 GCA_027619655.1 Pseudomonadota bacterium | reverse complement strand
GAATTAAAGCAAATTCACGTGTTAATCGGAATCACCTGGGTGATTCCGATTAATCACGATTTGCTTTAGCGCTTCACGTAGCGCTGCGGGTTTGCCGGATAAACGCCCAGTACCTTTACCTGGCGGCTGAAAAAGCCCAGTTCCTCAAGCGCCAGCCGGACCGATGTGTCGCTCGGATGGCCCTCGATATCAGCATAGAACTGCGTCGCCGTGAATTCCCCGTTGATCATGTAGGATTCCAGCTTCGTCATATTGACGCCGTTGGTCGCGAAGCCGCCCATTGCCTTGTACAGCGCCGCCGGAACGTTGCGGACCTGGAAGACGAAGGACGTGATGATCGGGCCGGAGTCCGGGTCGGGGTCGATCGGTTCCTGCGACATGATGATGAACCGGGTCGTGTTGTTGGCATGGTCTTCCATGTCGCGGCGCAGGATATCCAGCCCGTAAATTTCCGCCGCAAGATGCGATGACAGCGCTCCCTGTTTCGGATCCGGGTTTTCGGACAGGTCCTTCGCCGCGCCCGCGTTATCCGCATGGGTCATCGGTTTCAGCTTCAGCGCCCGCAGCGTTTCACGGCATTGCGACAGCGACTGGTGGTGGCTGTATACGTATTCTAGGCTTTCGATCTTGACGCCCGGATTGGCCAGCAGCAGGTAATGCACCGGCTGGAAATGCTCGGCAATGATGTGCAGCCTGGAATCCGGCAGCAGATGGTGGATGTCAGCGACACGGCCTGCCGAGGAATTCTCGATCGGAATCATCGCCAGCCGGGCCTCGCCATCGCGGACGGCGGCGAACACGTCTTCGAATGACGCGCAGGGCAGCGGCGTCATCCCCGGGTATACCGCGCGGCATGCCATGTCCGAATTCGCCCCAGGCTGGCCCTGATAGGCGATGATATTGTCTGATGCGGCTGCCATGGTTCCGTTCTAATCCATTATAATGCGAATCAGGGCGCGAGTACCTGCCGCGCCCTGTCGAGATCGGCGGGAGTATCGACACCGAGTGGAACAGTGTCAACGAGCGCCAAGTCAATCCTCATGCCCGCTTCCAGCGCCCTGAGCTGTTCCAGCCGTTCCCGTTGTTCCAGAATGCCGGCGGGCAGCGCGACGAATCGCCCCAGCGCCGTGCGGCGATAGGCATACAAACCGATATGGTGATACAGCGGCCCGTCGCCCCACGGCGCGGTCGCCCGGGTGAAGTACAGAGCGCGACCCGTTGTCGCATCCGGCGCGATGGCGGCAATCGCCTTGACCACATTAGGGTTGGTTTTTTCGGTGCCGACAGTGATTTTGACGCCCAGTGTCGCGATGTCCACGCTGCTGTTTTGCAGCGGCGCGAAGACGGCGCGGATTACTTCGGCGGCGATAGTCGGCAGGTCGCCCTGGATATTGACGACGGCGTCATACCGGCCGTCCGGATCGGCGATCTGCAGGGCCTCGTGAATGCGGTCCGACCCCGACGGGTGCGCCGGATCGGTCAAAACCGCCTTTCCGCCCGCAGCCAGCACCGATTCGACGATTGCCGTTTCGGCGGCGGCTACGATGACCGGCCCGATATCCGCTTCCATCGCACGGCGCCAGACATGTACGATCATGCTGTCGCCATGGATATCGGCCAGCGGTTTGTCCGGCAGGCGGGTGGACGCCAGCCTTGCGGGGATGATGACGATCGGGTTTTTCGGTAAGGACATGTAAACCAGTGCCTGTGACAATCGGACCTTATAGTGGCGGCGGACCACGCTTTTTTCGTTCTTTGGGCGCCATTGCGCGACATTGCATTCCGCGCCGATGCAGATTATACCGCTGGCGTGGGATGGCGTAGGGGTATTTCCGCCGGAACAGTGTTATGCCGCGAACTGGCGATCCTGCGGCCTTGGTCGGATTGCCGGTCGTTGGGGTGAAAGAGGGGAATAGACATGAACAGTGATCCGCTTTTTATGAACAAGGTCATTGGCGCGGTGCTCTTTGCCGGCCTGATCGCGATGACCGGCGGGTTTGCCGCGGACATGTTCTACCACCCGCAGGAACTCGAATCGCCCGTCTACGCCATCGGCGGCAATGCGCCCGCGGAAACCCAGACGGCGGAAGCGCCGGCGGAACCGGAACCGATCGCGGGGATCTGGGCGTCGGCGGATGTTGCCGCCGGAGAAAAACTTGCCAAGAAGTGCACGGCCTGTCACTCCTTTGACAAGGGCGGCCCGAACAAGGTTGGCCCGAACCTGTGGGGCGTCGTCGGCGGTGCGCGGGCGCAGACGGATGGCTTCAGCTATTCCAGCGCGCTCAGGGAAATGGGCGGCACCTGGAGCGTGGCCGATCTGAATGCGTTCCTGTTCAAGCCCAAGCAGTTCGCCCTTGGCACGAAGATGAACTTCGTTGGTTTCAAAAAACCCGAGGAACGCGCCGAAATGGTCCGTTACATGCGCGACCTGTCGGACTCGCCGATTCCCCTAGAGTAGGATAGAGCCACGAGAGGGTCAGCGGGCATGAATCGCTGTCCCGTGGAATACATCGATATTGCCGGGAAACTGGCAGATGCGGCGCGGCCGATTGCGCGGCGCTATTTCCGCGCGCCGCTCGATATCGAGACGAAATCCGACGATACGCCGGTTACGCGCGCTGACCGGGAGGTTGAGGCGGCGATGCGCGAAATCCTGCGCGACAGTTGCCCCGATCACGGGATCGTCGGCGAGGAAATGGGAGGGGTGCCAGCGCCGGACGGGGTGCAGTGGATCCTCGACCCCATCGACGGGACATCAGCCTTCGCTTCCGGTGTGGCCATGTTCTGCACGCTGATTGGCCTCGCCATCGACGGGCAATTTGTGCTCGGGCTTGTCGATCAGCCGATTTCCGGGGAACGATGGCTGGGCGCAACAGGCCGGGAAACCACATTGAATGGCGCGCGGGCGCGGGTCAGCGGTTGCACCGAACTTGCAAAGGCGCGGCTGTTCACGACCGCGCCGGAATATTATGCCCGCGACGGCGCGCTGGCGGCGTTTCACAGGGTCCGCGACCGGGTTCGCTTCACCCGTTACGGGACCGATTGCTACGCGCTGGGCCTGCTGGCGTCCGGTCATGCCGACCTGGTGATCGAAACCGGCCTCCATGTCTGGGACTTTGCGGCGCCGGTGGCGGTGGTCCAACAGGCGGGCGGCGTGATGACCGACTGGCAGGGCAATCCGCTGACGCCGCAATCGGATGGCAGCATCGTGGCGGCGAGCACGCCGGCGCTGCATGACGCGGCGCTGAAACAGCTCGCCGGGTGATCCGCCAGGAAAAGCACAACCGGCAGCGCCGGATTGTTTTCGGGTCAAAATCTGGACATTGACGGCGCAAAAGACCACGTATCGTTCTGTGTTTCCGTTATGCTAGTCGATACTGCCGTATGTGCCTTTCCAGGGAGTCGAACGTGATCCGAATTCTCGGTGCCGCAATTGCCAGCGTCTTGATCTCCGTCTCTCCCGTGTCGGCGCAGACGAGCGTCAGCCACGGCATCGCCATGCATGGCGACCTGAAATACCCGGCGGATTTCAAGCATTTCGACTACGTCAATCCGGATGCGCCCAAAGGCGGCGAACTCCGCAACTGGGGATTTGGCGGGTTTGATACCTTCAACCCTTTCGTCATCAAGGGGCGGGCAGCAGGCGGTATCGGACTGCTGTTCGAATCGCTGATGGTTCCCTCCGCCGCCGAACCGTTCAGCAAATACGGGCTGCTGGCGGAATCGGTCGAAATGCCGGAAGATCGGTCCTGGATTTCGTTCATCCTTCGCACCGATGCCAAATGGCATGACGGCAAGCCGGTCACGGTCGACGACGTGATCTGGAGCTTCGAGACGCTGAAGGAAAAGGGACAGCCGCTCTACCGCTATTACTATGCGAATGTCGAAACGCCGGTGAAGACGGGCGAGCGGACGGTGAAATTTACCTTTACCGGCGGCGTCAACCGCGAATTGCCCCTGATCGTCAGCGACGCGCCGGTCCTGCCGAAGCACTACTGGGAAGGCCGGGATTTCGAGGCGACGACCCTGGAGCCGCCGCTTGGCAGCGGACCATACCGGATCCTGAGCTTCGAGCCGGACCGCGAAGTCGTGTATGAACGCGTGAAGGATTACTGGGGCGCCGACCACCCGACGCAGAAGGGCCAGTGGAATTTCGACCGTGTCCGATTCGACTATTACCGTGATTCGACCGTCGCGATTGAGGCGCTGAAATCCGGGGCCTTCGATTACCGGCTTGAAAACTCGGCCAAGGATTGGGCGACGGCCTATGACGTTCCGGCGGTCCGGGACGGCAGGCTCATCAAATCCACTTTCGAACACAACCGTCCCGCCGGGATGCAGGGCTTCGTGATGAACCAGCGCCGCGACATGTTCAAGGATCCGAATGTCCGGCAGGCGCTTTCCTACGCGTTCGATTTCGAATGGTCCAACAAGGCGCTGTTCTACGGCCAGTACGTCCGGACCCGCAGCTATTTCGACAATTCGGAACTGAGCGCAACGGGCCTTCCGGAAGGCGAGGTTCTGAAAATTCTGGAACCCTATCGCGGCCGGATTCCCGAGGAGGTGTTTACCACCGTCTTCAACCCGCCGAAAACCGATGGAACCGGCAATATCCGCGGAAACCTTCGGGATGCGCTGAAGCTGCTGGAAGAGGCCGGCTGGACGGTTGATCCGAATACCAAGAAGCTCACGAATACGGCGACAGGCAGGCCGATGACCTTCGAAATCCTGCTGGTCAGCCCGTTGTTCGAACGCATTGCGCTACCCTATACCGCAAACCTTAAGCGCCTGGGAATCGAGGCCAGCGTTCGGACCGTGGATACGTCGCAATACAAAGAACGGCTCGACCGTTTCGACTTTGACATGGTGGTTCTCAGTATAGGGCAATCCGCATCGCCGGGGAATGAACAGCGCGAATTCTGGGGGGCGGCCGCGGCGGACCGCGATGGCAGCCGCAATATTGCCGGTATTAAAAATCCCGTTGTCGATGAACTGATCGAAAAGGTGATTTCAGCCGGGGACCGCAAGGAACTGGTCAACGCGGTCCGCGCGCTCGATTACGTGCTGCAGTGGCAGCATCTCGTCGTGCCGCACTGGCATATTCCCTATGACAGGTATGTCTACTGGGACCGGTTCGGGCGACCTGATACCATTCCCGACAGCGGGGTGCAGATATTCAGCTGGTGGGTCGATCCGGCGAAGGATGCCGCCCTGTCGCAGCTGCGGCGATACCGAAACCCGTAACACCGGAACGGCAAAGTAAAACCATATGCTGCCTTACATCATCCGCCGACTGCTGCTGGTTGTTCCGACACTGTTCGTCATCATGGCGATCAATTTCGCGATCGTACAGTTTGCGCCGGGCGGCCCGGTGGAACAGATTCTGGCGGAACTGGATGGGACGGCGGTCAGCGCGACGGCGCGAATCGGCGGCCCCGCCGGCGCGGAAGTTGGCGGC
>JAQCHR010000290.1 GCA_027619655.1 Pseudomonadota bacterium | reverse complement strand
GGCTGCCGACATTCTGTTATACAAAGGCACTCATGTGCCGGTCGGTGAGGATCAGAAACAGCATCTTGAGCTGGCCCGCGATATTGCCCAGAAGTTCAATAACGACTTCGGCAAGGACGTCTTTCCCGTTCCCGAGCCGCTGATCCTGGGTGCGGCGACCCGCGTGATGAGCCTGCGCGACGGCTCCAAGAAGATGTCCAAGTCCGACCCGTCGGACATGAGCCGCATCAACCTGACCGACGACGCCGACACGATCGCGCAGAAAATCCGGCGGGCGCGTACCGACCCGGAAGCCCTGCCAGGCGAGGCGGCAGGGCTGGAGGGCCGCCCGGAAGCGGCCAATCTGGTCGGTATTTATGCTGCGCTGGCCGATAGCAGCGTCGATGACGTCCTGTCGTCTGTCGGCGGCAAGATGTTTTCCGAATTCAAGCCGATGCTGGCTGATCTGGCGGTTTCCGTGCTGGGCCCTATCGGCGCGGAAATGCAGCGACTGGTCGCCGACCCCGCCTATATCGACAGCGTATTGAGCGATGGCGGCGCCCGCGCGCGGGCCATTTCCACGCCGGTGATGCGCGAAGTCTTTGACGTCGTGGGGCTGCTGCAGTCCTGAATCGAGGGTGAATGCGGCCAAACCCCTTGCGCTGCCAGGCCCGGATGCACAATTGATGACCATGAATGATGACGATCTGATCGGCGATGCGACCGCGGCCCGCCCCCGGCTAGACGGTTACGGCGACCCTGTCCGGGAACGGCAATACGGCAGGATTGCATTGCGGGTACTGGGCGTGCTCGCCGTGCTGGCGCTGCTCTATTACCCCATCGGGATGCTGCTCGTTCACAATATCGATGACAAGACGGAACTGAGCCATCAGGTCAATGAGGGCGAAAGCCATGCGGTTGCAGCCGCAGCGGCGCTGATCACGTTGGAAACCGATGAAAACCGGTGGACCGCGAATGACCCGTTCTTCCTGCCCGGCGCGGCGCTGGACAATATGCCCAATTACCAGCAGGGCATTGTTTACGCATTGTCCCGCTTCGCGATTGAAATGAGCGACCAGATCGGCCGCGTCCGCGGATCAAGCCAGGTCGATGAAGACCTCGACAAGGCGGCGGGCCGGCTCAAATTCCCCGGAAATATCTGGTATTTCGACTTTGGCACATCGCTTGCCCCGACCACCCCGTCGGAACAGCAGTATCGTGCCGCACGCCGCAACTTCCTGAACTATAACAAGCGTCTCGCAGCGGGCAATGCCAGCTTCGAGCGCCGTGCCGATAACCTTCAGGCCACACTGGAACGCATAAGCGCCGATCTGGGTTCTTCCTCGGCAGTAATCGATCAGAAAATCAAGGAGAGTGGATTCCTGATCGATACCCAGGCGGATGACGTTTTCTACCAGACCAAGGGGCGGCTCTACGGTTACTACCAGCTGATCAAGGCGCTGGGGCTGGATTTCGGGAAAATTATCGAGGAGCGCGAACTGACGGCAGCCTGGGACCAGATGCTGGATTCGCTGCGCGTCGCGTCGCAGATGCAGCCGCTGGTCGTCGTCAATGGCGCTCCGGACAGCCAGATGATGCCGAGCCACCTGGCGTCGCAGGGTTTCTACCTGTTGCGGTCCCGGACCCAGCTCAAGGAAATCGCCAATATTCTTCTGAAATAGGGCGGCCTGCCATCCTGACAGCGGGAAGGTGACGCGCTACAGTCTTCCAATTACATTCCGGATGCCGAATGCGTCGGCATCGGGAAAATTCACAAGGAAGACACAGTTCATGTTCAGCCTGACAGACGAACAGCGCGCCTTCCAGGCGCGCGCCCGCGACCTTGCCGAATCCGTGATCGCCCCGCGCGCCGCCGACGTAGACCGCAGCGAACAATATCCCTGGGAAAACGTACAGGCGCTGAAGGAAGCGGGTTTCGTCGGTATATCCATTCCCAAGGAACTCGGCGGTCAGGGCCGGTCGATCCTCGACGCCGTATTGCTGATCGTGGAAATGGCCAAAGTCTGCGGCGTCACCGGCCGCATCGCCGTGGAATGCAATATGGGCGCGATCAGCGCCGTGATGAAGTACGGCGACGCGGCGCAGCGAAAGCTTGCGGCCGAGGTCGTGCTGTCGGGCGACAAGCCGGCGATCTGCATCACCGAGCCGAATGCCGGCAGCGCCGCCAGCGAAATGACGACCCGCGCCGAAAAACAGGGCGACAAATACATTCTTAACGGCAAGAAGCACTGGATCACCGGCGGCGGCGTATCGCGGCTGCACCTGATCTTCGCCCGGGTCTTTGAAAACGGTTTCGAACAGGGCATCGGCGGATTCATTGTCGTTCGCGACCCGGAAGCGGGAACCCCGAAAGGACTGGTCATCGGCAAGCGCGAACCGACCATGGGGCTGCGCGGCATTCCGGAAGCGGAAGTGATGTTCGAGGACCTGGAGGTCGATCAATCCATGATGATCGTGCCGCCCGAAGGGTTGCGCCGCGGATTCGCCGGGCTGATGAATGCCTACAACGCGCAACGGGTCGGGGCGGCATCCGTCGCGCTGGGTCTGGCGCAGGGCGCGTATGAAAAGGCGCTCGCGTTCAGCCATCAGCGCGAACAGTTCGGCCGCCCGATTCATGAATTCCAGGGGCTGCAATGGATGCTGGCGGATATGTCCATCCAGATCGCCGCAGCGGAAGCGCTCTGCTACAAGGCGGCGGGCAATGCCGGCGAGGGGTTTCCCGACGCGAACGAGGCGGCGCAGGCGAAGATATTTACCTCCGAAATGGCGATCAAGGTCACCAATGACGCGCTGCAGGTTTTCGGCGCTGCAGGGTATTCGCGCAACAACCCGCTGGAGCGCATGGTGCGGGATGCTCGGATGTTCACCATCGGCGGCGGCACCGCGCAGATCCTGCGCACGGTCGTGGCGTCGCGTATCCTGAACAAGAAACTGCCGCAGACGCGGGATGGTTACTTGAACCTGCCCCGGCCGGGGACGGATCGCTGATGGCCACCGCGGCGCAGATTGTCGCCCGCCGGCTGCACGAGGCCGGCTGCCGCCATGCGTTCGGCATTCCCGGCGGCGAGGTCCTCACCATGATGGCGGCGCTTCAGGAATCCGGCATCGAGTTCGTCCTCGTGAAGCATGAAAACACCGGCGGCTTCATGGCAGAAGGGACATTCCACGCAACGGGCGCACCGGCGCTGCTGGTATCGACCATCGGGCCGGGCATCACCAATGCGGTCAACGTCATCGCCAACGCGAAGCAGGACCGGGTCCCGATGATCTTCCTGACCGGCGCCTTTACCGAAGGCGAATCGCACAGCTATACCCACCAGGTCATGGACCAGGTCGCGCTGATGAAATCGGTGGCGAAGGCCAGCTTCACCCTGATCGACGGCGCCGTCGATACCATCATCGACAAGGCGATCGCCATTGCGACCGATGCCCGTCCGGGTCCGGTGCATATCGACGTGCCGACGCCGCTGGCCGGGCGCGAACAGCCGGATGCGCCACCGGTGCGGCGGGTTCGCCCCGCGCCGTCCGTTCCGGCGGCCGGCCCCGAACTGGCCTTTGCCCGGAACCTGCTGGGACAGGCCAAGCGCCCGGTCATGATCGCAGGTGTCGAGGTGCTGGAGCACGACGCGGCAGAAACGGTCGCGTCGCTGGCGCGGGATTTTTCCATTCCCGTCATCACGACATACAAGGCCAAGGGCGTTTTGCCGGAAGACGATCCGCTGGCGCTCGGCGGCTGGGGACTGTCGCCGCTGGGCGACAAGCACCTGATGCCGCTGATCGAAACCGCCGACCTGATCCTCCTGGCGGGCTACGACCCGATCGAGATGCGGTCAAGCTGGGTCGCGCCCTGGGACCCGGTGAAGACGCCGGTGATCGAATTCAGCGCAACGGCGAATACCCATTACGTTCATCAGGCGAGCTTTTCTTTCGTCGGCGATATCGGCGCGGGGCTGCGGGCGCTGCGCGACGGTGTCATCCCCGGGCCGGTCTGGTCGAACGGGGCGGTGCTTGAAACCCGCAAGGCGCTGGCCGCCGCTTTCCCGACCGACGAGGCCTGGGGCCCCGCCGCGATCTGCGACGAAGTGAACCGCCTGCTGCCCGACCATGCGATGGTCAGCTGCGATACAGGCGCGCACCGGATCCTGCTGAATTCGGTCTGGAAATGCGCAGAGCCGCACACGCTGATCCAGTCCTCGGCCTTCGGCAGCATGGGCTGCGGCATGCCACTGGCGGCCGGCGTGAAACTGGTGGACCCGGACCGGCCGGTGGTCGCCTTCACCGGTGATGCGGGGCTGGAGATGATCCTGGGCGAACTGGCCACATTGCGTGACCGGAAGCTGCCATTGGTCATCGTGGTCTTCGTGGATGCCTCGCTGACCCTGATCGAAATGAAACAGCGCGCCACCGGCATGACCAACCTGGGCGTCGATTTCGAGCAGACGGATTTCGCCGCCGTGGCCCGGGCCATGGGCGGCATCGGCGTCGATGTGGACAGCCGCCCGGGATTGGCGGATGCGGTGCGTGACGGACTGGCCGCCGAGACCTTCACCGTAATCGCCGCGCATATTCCCCGCGGCGCCTATGACGGGCGGTTCTGAAATCGCTTTGCCGTTTACGGGTCGTTAAACGAGTCCTGCCATTCTCCCCGTGAAGGAGAACCCGCCATGGCAGGCACCTGTTGATTGTGGCCTCCCGCACGCGGCGTTATGCGCTGCTCGTCTGCGGCTGGAGCAATGTGGGGCTCGGTGTGGTCGGCGCGCTGGTCCCCGGCATGCCGACGACCGTGTTCCTGATTATCGCGCTATGGGCCTTTGCGCAGTCGTCGCCGCGCATGCGGGACTGGCTGTTCAACCATCCCCGTTTTGGCGCGTCGCTGCAGGCATGGGACCGCCACCGGCTCATCCCGCCACGGGCAAAATGCCTAGCGGTGTCGATGATGTCGGTCAGCCTCGCGGTGCTCGCGATTGCCGCGTCCGGATGGGTGCTGCCCGCCGCTGCCGGCGGGATCATGGCGGCGGTCGCCCTGTTCATATTGACGCGGCCCAGCCACAGCCCGGTTGAAACCGCCACAAGGACATAAGATATTGACGGGGATGCCCGTCGCCGGAAGCGGCGGCAGGGTCCGGTCCGTTAAGTTTCCGCCAGCAGGAGTCGCATTTTCGTGATCTTGAGCCGCGAAGCGATCAGGGACGGTGTCGTCAGAGAGATCGTGCGCGAGGCGGAAGCGCTTGGCCTGACCTCGCGTATTTCGGACGAAGAGCGCAACGAAACCCTGCGCGCCGCGATCGACGGAATTCGGCCGGGCGAATGCGTCTGGCTTTTCGGTTACGGCTCGCTGATGTGGAACCCTGCCTTTCACTATTGCGAGCGCCGCCCCGGGACGGTGCATGGCTTTCACCGCAGTTTCTGCATGTGGACGGCGGCGGGGCGCGGATCGCCGGAACTGGCGGGGGTGACCCTGGGG
>JAQCHR010000289.1 GCA_027619655.1 Pseudomonadota bacterium | reverse complement strand
TACCGCATCACATTAAGTGGTCTGGTTTTGCTCCGCCAAAGTGGTCTATTTTTACGCCGCCGTTGACATTTACACGGTTCAGGTCTTCACCAAACGGAATCTGTTCCTCGCAAAGCTCGGAGATCGGTTCATTGTCGGATACAGTATCGATGCGCGGCAGGACATCGACGTCGTCGCGGAAGCCGGCCTGCAATATTCTCGAAAAATCGCCATCCGATATCGGCCTAACCGCAGTGCGGGAAATTCCCGTGTTCAGTGAACCGTCGGTCCTGATGAGCGAGGATTCCAGATAGCCATCGGCACCACGAAATGGCACGAAATGGGTGAAGGGCAGATACGACCGCGCCTCTATAACAGCAAGAAAAAGGCCAGGCGCTGCCGGGTCCGAAATGACTTCTTGAATTTTCGCAATGGCGTTGTAACCAAGTCGGCCGCCGCCCCCCCTTGGCTCGTAATAAATGATCCAGTCTCCTTCGCACGCCTTGACGCGGCTTAGATACATTTTCGGGAACTGGTATCGTTCCTCCGGAAAGTCGTCATAGATCGAATCCGGCCGATGGACGAAGACGGCTTTTGCCACTGTCAATAACCCCTGCGGTAAGAGCCGCTCACAGCGGAATCGCCAGCAGCGTGTCGATGCGGTCGCTGTCCAGCACGACGATGCGTTCCGTGAAACGGTACTCCGGCCCGGAAATATCGATCCTGTCCAGATAGCGGCCCGTCGCGAACAGCGTCGTTTCGCCGGTCTGCATGATGCGTGCGGCGATGAAGGGGGAATGCACAATCGCCGTGCCGTCTTCCACCCCCTTCAGCCGCACCTGCCCGATCACGTGGCGGTAGCGGTGCGGTTCGAACAGGTTGGCGTTGCGGATCGTGAAGACCCGGTCCAGCAGCATCCCCTTTGTTGCCGCATACATGATGCCCTGGCGCATCCCCGCCTCATGCGCCATGCGGTCGATGATCAGGTAGCGGCAGGGGTCGGCAAACAATTCGGCCCAGTCCTCCAGCCGGTCCGCGTCGATGCGCTCCGCGGCCTCGGCGATCAGTTCCGACACGCCGTGGCGGATGGCCTGCTCGTCCGCGCTCATCCTATTCGCCCATCAGCGCGCGATAGTGTTTCCAGAAGCCGCGGATCGCCGCCTCGCTGGCGCGGAATTTCTGCGATTCAGCCTCATGCCCGCCCATCATCACGATGCCGGCGCCGTCGTCATTGTATTGCAGCGCGCGCTGCACAAAGCCGCCGATGAAGCCGTCCTCCATCGCGATATAGCCGGCGGGACCGATCAGGTTACCCTGGCGCAGCCGCCGTTCGGTCATGGCCTCGTCATCCGTATCGAAGCCGAGATGGATCCATTCCAGTTCAGTTTTATCGACGCCGCGCGGCCGGACCACCCGGATGGCGATGGTGTTGCGCACCTGTTGCAGCACCATGCCGGGGAACACCGTCAGGATCTGCACCGAGACGCCATCGCCGTATTCATCGACGGAATCGATCACCGAGGGGTCGTGCAGTTGCAGGTCGCTTTCGGAGCGCAGCCCGGCTTCCTTGTAGGCTGCGCTTTCCGCGGCAAAGTCCAGCATCGCGTAGGTATAGTGGTTGCCGCCGTCGGGGTTGATATAGACCCCGCCGGGCATCGTCAGCTTGTTGATCTTGAAGGTGGTCAGGAAGAGGTGGAGGATCGAGGCGTGATAGGTGTCCTTCACGTTCTCGAAATAGAGTTTCCAGTTGTTCGGCAGCACCTGCGTGTTGCGGCCGAGGATATGCGGCGTGCGGTTCATCACCCGCAGCAACCCGCGCGTCACATCCGGGCCGAGCCAGCCTTCCAGGTCGGGCACGTCATCGCTGAACGTGCCGAAGACAATGCCGCCCAGCGCCTGGACCCGCAGCGGCCGGAGCCCGTGATCCGCCTTGCGGAATTCCGGCGCCATGCCGCCCTGCCCCTTGACCCCCTGCTCGAAGGCGACGCCGGTCAGCTTGCCGTCCAGCCCGTAGGTCCAGCCGTGATAGATGCAGGTGAACTTGCGCAGGTTTCCCTTTTGTTTCAGGCAGAGCAGGTTGCCGCGATGGACGCAGCGGTTCTCGAAGGCGTTAAGCCGGCCATCCGCATCGCGGGCCACCAGGATCGCGACCTCGCCCACCGTCGTGGCGAGGTAGTCGCCCGGATTGGCCAGCTCGACTTCCAGGCAGAGATAGGCCCAGGTGTCGCCGCCGAACAGGCGTTCCTGCTCCCGGGCGTATTGGTCCGGATCGGTGTAGACACGGAAGGGCACCTCGCTGATACCGTTGGACGGCCAGCCGGTCGCCGGCCCGGCGGAAACATCGGTCTGGGACATACGGGCACCTCCCACGCGCGCAGTTGTCGCAACACGCACTCAGATTACGGGCGTTTCCGCCGCAAGGGAAGCCGCACGGCAGCGTGCGATATATACGGGGAACGGCAGGGACTCGACGACGCGGCGATAAAAAGGCACCCTGCGGGAATCGCCGGGCCGGCCATCCGGGCGCTAGTTCCAGCGCCAGCCGCTCTGCTTCGAAATGAACAATACTTGAGGAATGATGATGCGACCGAACAAGATCAAGCAGATGTGGCGCGACGGCAAACCCACGACCCTGGGCTGGCTGTCCATCGCGCACGGGTTCTCGGCCGAGTTGATGGCGCGGCAGGGTTTCGATGCGCTCTGCGTCGACCTGCAGCACGGCACCTCGGAGCTGGGCGACATCCTGCCGATGCTGCAGGCGATCTCGCAGACCGAGACAACCCCCATCGTGCGCGTCGCCTGGAACGACCCGGCGGCGATCATGAAGGCGCTGGACCTCGGCGCCTACGGCATCATCGTGCCGCTGGTCAATAATGCCGCGGAAGCGGCCAAAGCCTTGGCAGCGTGCCGCTACATGCCGGTCGGCATGCGCTCCTCCGGGCCGGTGCGCGCCGCGCATTACGGTGGCGCCAATTATTTCGAGGAAGCCAATGACGAGATCATCGTCATGGCCATGATCGAAACCCAGGAAGGCCTCGCCAATCTGGACGAAATCTGCGCCACGCCGGGGCTGGACGCGGTCTATATCGGCCCGGCGGACCTGTCCTACGCGCTGGGCATGCCGCCGCGCGCCGACAACCCCGACCCCAAGCACCTTGCTACCTGCGACAGGATCCTCGCTGCCGCGCACAAGGCCGGGATCAAATGCGTCATGCATTGCGCCGGAGCGGAATTCGCGGCCGGGGCGATCAAGCGCGGCTTCGACATGGTGATGCTGACCTCCGACATGAACTGCATGATCGCCGGCGCGCGCCAGCAGCTCGACGCATTCAAGGCCGGGATCGCCTGAGCGCCTCGCCGCGCAGAAGGTACCGTCATTCAAGGGCGGCGGGTCAATTCGCGCACCCCGCCGCCCTTGAAAACCCCGCGCGCGTCAGGCAATTTCCCCGAACGCCATAACGAGCACAGGACGGGGAGATTTTTCGATGGATGTACGCGCCGCAGTCGCCCACAAGGCCGGAGCACCGCTGACGATCGAAACGGTTCAGCTGGAAGGGCCGAAGGCCGGCGAGGTGCTGGTCGAGATCAAGGCCACCGGAATCTGCCACACCGACGAATTCACCCTGTCCGGCGCCGACCCCGAAGGCATCTTCCCCGCCATCCTGGGCCATGAGGGCGCGGGCATCGTGGTCGATACCGGGCCGGGCGTCACCGGCCTGAAGAAAGGCGACCACGTCATTCCGCTCTACACGCCGGAATGCCGGCAATGCGAATACTGCACCAGCGGCAAGACCAACCTGTGCCAGGCGATCCGCGTGACCCAGGGCCAGGGCGTGATGCCGGACGGGACCAGCCGGTTCTCCATCGGCGGCGAGAAGATCTTCCATTACATGGGCACCTCGACCTTCGCCAACTACACGGTGCTGCCGGAAATCGCGCTGGCGAAGATCCGCGAGGACGCGCCGTTCGACAAGGTCTGCTATATCGGCTGCGGCGTCACCACCGGGATCGGCGCGGTGATCAACACGGCGAAGGTGGAGCCGGGCGCGAATGTGGTGATCTTCGGGCTCGGCGGCATCGGGCTGAACGTGGTGCAGGGCGCGCGGCTGGCGGGCGCGGACATGATCGTCGGCGTCGATCTGAACCCGAACCGCAAGGCACTGGCGGAAAAATTCGGCATGACCCATTTCGTCAACCCGTCCGAAGTCGGCGGCGACCTCGTCCCCTATCTGGTCGACCTGACCAAGGGCGGGGCGGATTATTCCTTCGAATGCATCGGCAATGTGAACGTGATGCGCCAGGCGCTGGAATGCTGCCACAAGGGCTGGGGCGTATCGGTCATCATCGGCGTCGCGCCCGCGGGGACGGAAATTTCGACGCGGCCGTTCCAGCTCGTCACCGGGCGGCAGTGGAAGGGCACGGCCTTCGGCGGCGCGCGCGGCCGCACCGACGTGCCAAAGATCGTCGACTGGTACATGGACGGCAAGATCAATATCGACGACCTGATCACCCACAAGCTGCCGCTGGAGCAGATCAACGACGCCTTCGACCTGATGCATGCGGGCAAGTCGATCCGCTCGGTCGTCGAGTTCTAGGACGGGTCGGGCAGTGTTCCTGATGGCGATTGGCGAACATGGCTGCATCGACGAGGCATCGGGAATCATGAACCGTCAACATGCAAACAACAACTTGATTGATCGACGTTCCCTTATGATTATTTTTCGTTTCTTTTTTAAGAAACGGCAACTGCGTTGCCCCGACGCACTCTGGCAAAGGAGTAGCGGCAACGTACCAGCTAGGTCCTAACATCCTGTGATTGTTAAATCGGAACTTACATGAAACGCGGACTCAGCATCAGAACGAAAGAAATACTGACAGGCCTAACATTCCCGGTCATCGGTATTTTCTTGTTTGGCACAGGTGAACTGGCCTCGCACCTCTTTCTCGATGCCATAAAGCGCGGCGATCCGTTTGATTGCTTCTTCGGCGATCACCGAGCCTTGCGACTTGAACACATCGACGAACTTGCGCCGAATATGGGCCATGCAGGCGACCTCGCGGACACGGCCCGACCGATAGAGTTCATTGAACCCGGCATATCCGTCCGCGTGCATCCAGCCGGTATAGTCCTTGAGATGTTCAGTTGGCTGTTCGCCCTTTCGGTCACGCGAGAAGCGGTAGAACGCCGCCGGTGGCGCGTCACTCGCCCAGGGCCGTTCCTCCCGGACATAAGCCCAGAGCCGCGCGGTCTTTGTCTTTCCCGCACCGGGTGACAGCAACTTGACGGGCGTATCATCCGCAAAAACAGCCTGACCGCTGAGCACATGGCGCTGGATGGCATCGGCCAGTGGCTCCAGCAGGGTGGCGGACTTGCCAACCCAATCGGCCAGGGTGGAGCGATCCAGATCGATCCCATCGCGCTGGAATATCTGACTTTGCCGGTACAAAGGACAATGGTCGGCGTATTTATTGACCAGCACATGGGCCAGA
>JAQCHR010000003.1 GCA_027619655.1 Pseudomonadota bacterium | reverse complement strand
GGGGCGAACCAGCCCGCCAGCCCGGCGGCAACCAGCGCCCCCAGCACGATCCCGCTGTCCATCACGAAGGTGTCATCGCGCAGCAGGCTGCTGTTCAGCGCGTTTTCGGTGAACCCGCCGCGCCAGAACCACGCGCCAGCCGGATCCCAGCCCAATATTTGCGCGATTTTCGCCCCGGTCAGGGTGAATCCCCAGGTGATCGACCAGGGGTAGCCCGCCACGATCAGCGATAGCCAGTTCAGGACAGCCAGCGCCGCGCCGCCCCACAGGAACGGCCAGCCGCCGGTCAGCAACCGCCGCAACAGCGGCCGGGGCGGTTGCGGGCGCAGCGCAACCCGGCCCCAGCGCCGGAGAATCAGATAGAGCGCCAGTAAAATGGCGAGTTGCAGCAGCATCGCCGGGGTCCAGCCCAGCACCTCGCCCAGCGCGATGGCGGGCAGGCTTGGCGTTTCGGCCCACCAATGCATATGCAGGCTGGCCCAGAAGGAGCCCCCGATAAACGCGGCCAGCGTGACGACCATCCGGGTGCTGCCGCCGCCCAGGGTAAACAGGGTCCCGGACCCGCAGCCATTGCCGAGCTGCATGCCGATGCCGAACAGGAAGGCGCCTGCCGCGACCTGCACGCCCACCGGCGCAACCGCGCCGCCGACGGCGTGGCCGAAGGCGGTGCCGGCCGCCAGGGTCGGCGCGAACAGGACCGTCGCGATCGCCAGCATCGCAAGCTGCGGCAGGACGCCGGAAACGTCGCGGTGCAGGATCATCCAACGGAATGCCGACGAAAACCCGAAGGCGGCGTGATAGAGCACGAGGCCCATCAGCGCGCCCAGCCCGAACAGGGTCACGATCCGCCAGCCATCCGGGGCGAGCTGCCATGTCATGAGACCGATCAGCGCCAGGCCCGTCAGAATGACGGGGCGCTGCATTTCGGCGCCGGCGCCGGCGGTTTCGGTCAGGGAGGCCGCCACGGCGTGCCGGGTCAGCCCTGGAGGGTCTGTTTGACGATGGCGGCCCAGATGACATCCAGCTCCGTGGCCATTGCGTCCATTTCCGCGCTTTCATACGGGGCGAACACGGCGCTGGGCCGGCGCCAGGTCAGCGTCGCCGATCCATCCGCGTTTTCGGTTATATAGAATCGCAGCGGCGCCTCGATCCCCGCCGGGACGCTCGCCGCCAGCATGCGGATCGCGAAATCATTGCGATAGACGCCGAGGACGATATTGCCGGCGATTTTGATGACGCGGCCTTCGGCGCCGGCGCTGGCGCTGGCCCGGGTCACCACGAACATCCCGTTGCCCTCTATGGCCGTTTCCAACCGCTGGCGCAGCGCGTCGAATCCGAATTTGGTCGCAACCATCTGCGTGCCGGGATAGGGCATGGCGTTTGCGGCATGCCCCGCACCGGGCAATGCCATAACCGTCATCAAAACAACAGCGGCGACCGCCAGCCGCCGCGCCCAAGAATCCCCTAAATTCATCGCCAGCCTCTCCCCGTATTCGAAAACCTGAAAACGAGGTTCTACTCTAGCCTTGCGCAACATCGCCGCAGTACGGACTTCAAGAAGACGTGAGCAAACGCTACCAGCAGAAGCGCGGCATGACGTAACTGGGGGTCTGTCCCTCGCGTTCGCAGACGATGCGCAGCTTGTCCGGATCGACCGGGCCGCCATCGCCCAGCCCCAGGTCCCTGCCGTGAATGCCGCCGGCAATCAGCAGCGAATCGATCCCGGCGCGGTTGGCCCCGCCGATATCGTGATAGAGGGAATCGCCGATGGCGAGGGCCGGCCGCGCATCCGGTTCATGGGCAAAACACCGCTGGTAGACCGGCGCATAGGGTTTGCCGCGGTAATCGACCCGGCCGCCCAGTTCCAGATAGCGGCGGGCGGTCGTTCCCGGGCAGATTGAAAAGCTGCCATCGGGGGCGACGCTGACGAAATCGGGATTGGCGCAGATCATCGGCAGGTCGCGCGCCGCCGCCTCGATCAGATAGGGATCATAGTCGCTCATGTCGGCGGTGCCTGTCCGGGTGCCGGCGTTCAGGATGAAATCCGCATCGGCAATGTTTTTCACCTCGGTCAGGCCGAGACCCTGCATGATGTCGCGGTCGTCATCCCAGGTGAAGATGACGCATTTCCGGCCCAGATCCCGGTAGAAGGGTTCGTCGCGCGCATTCAGCGCCTGCCAGACCTCTTCGCCGGACGTCACGCAGTGATCGTAGCAGTCCGCCGCGATCCCCATTTCCGCCATGCGCCGCGTACTGACCGACAAACGTTTGGAGGAATTGGAAAGAATGACGATCTTCTTGCCCCTGGCGCGCAGTTCGCGCAGCGTTTCCACCGCGCCCTCATGCAGGGATTCACCATTGTGGAGCACGCCCCACTGGTCGATCAAAAACAGGGCGTAACGGTCCGCGACCGCCGCCAAACCTTCCAGATGTCCGATACTCATGCGCTGATCTGTACGTCCTCGACGAAAGCGGGTGGCGGGTCCTTGCTGAGCCGCGGCTCACCAAACAGGTAGCCCTGCCCGAAATCAATACTGAATTCGAGCAATTCGACTAGCGCCTGTTCGCTTTCGACCTTTTCCGCGATCAGGTCGATACCGGCTTCGTCCATGGTCTGCTTCAGAACCCGGACCCCGCCCACCGCCCGTTCTTCGGCGATATTCAGCAGCTTCATGCCGTCTATCTTGATGAACTGGATGCCCTGGCGGGCCAGATTGCCGAGGTTGAAATCGAGTTCCGTAACCTGGTCCATGGACAGGCGGTAGCCGGCATTCGCCAGCCGACGCAGATCGCCGGCCGCTTCGTCCGTCAGCTCGCCGATATCGCGCTGGGACAATTCCCGCAGTTCCTTGACAGCGGGTTGTTTACAGTTTTCAAGATATTCGATGAATTCGGGAAAGAACGACCGGTCCGCGATCGTGTGCGGCGATACGTTGCAGAAAAACGCTGTCGAATAATTCTGCCGCTGCGTCTTGCGCAGCAACTGCACGCAGCGGAACAGCAGCATGTTGTCGATGGCGGTGATGAGGTCGTTCTGCTTGGCGATATCGATATACTGCTCCGGCAGGATCATCGTGCCGTCCGCCGCCCGAATGCGGCTGAAGCATTCGAAATAGCGCTTCTTGCGCTGCGGCAGGCTGACAATCGGTTGCAGGTAAAGGTCGATGCGGTCCTGCCGCAGCCCGTCGCGGACAATATCGATGACAGCGCCTTCGTCGAGCGCGTTGACCGCCCGGAATTTCTGCGCCGTGACGCTGGCCAGATGCACCGCCGCCGCGGAGCGTTCCTCCGGCCGCGCATCGACGGACAGGATCCGCTCACGCACTTCGGCATCCGATCCCTGGTCCGAATACAGCTGTTCGACCAGCGAGTGCAGCACCTTCACTTCCGCCGCGACTTCCCGGATTCCGACGCCGTCGGCATCCGGCCCCATATGGCCGGCGCGTTCCAGCGCCTCGTAGATCCGGCGCACCTCGTCACGCGCGCGGGACAGGTCGTCCTTGTTCTGGTTATACGCCTTGCGCAGCAGGTTCATGCGCCGCACCAGCCGCCGGTAACTGCGCTGGCGCGACAGCATTTCGTGCAGCAGGCCGCAGCATACAAACACGGCGAGGCCGAACGCGCCCGCCGTCCACGCCCCCACGCCCGGAGCGAATCGCGGCAATCCGAAAGCGATCAGCGCGGCGACGACCGCGTATAGAATTGCTACAATAAGGTGTGCCGCGATAGACACATATCTGCCTTTCCGTCACGCGCGTCCTGAAGAACGGCGGCACGGGGAATCTACGCCCAGATGATGATATGAGCAAGCCTTGGGCCTACTACCGGTGGTCTGCGCCCACCGCCTGCGACACCGAACCAAAGCCGTCACCCCGCAGCATCGTGACAAGATCGCGCTTGATCCGGGGCAGGAGATCAGGCCCGCGCAGCGCCAGCGCGGTATAGATCTGTACGAGCGAGGCGCCGGCGCGGATCTTGGCGTAGGCGCCGGCGCCGTCCGCCACGCCGCCCGCGCCGATCAGGGGAATCCGCCCGCCCGTCAGCTGGTACATTTCCCCCAGCAGCGCGGTCGAGGGTTCAAACAGCGGCGCGCCGCTCAGGCCGCCCGCCTCCGTCCGGTATTCGCTTTTCAGCGTCGCCGGGCGCTCGATGGTGGTGTTGGAAATGATCAGGCCATCGACATGGGATTCCGTTGCGACCGCGGCGATATCCCGCTTGTCGTCGGGCGTGAGGTCCGGGGCAATCTTCACCAGCAACGGGCGCGGCTCGCCGCTGCACCCTTCCGTCGCGGCTACGCGCACCATCGATACCAGCTGCTGCAGCTGCGTGCGGTCCTGCAGCGCGCGCAGTCCCGGCGTGTTAGGCGACGAGACATTGATCACCAGATAATCGGAGACCGGGGCCAGCCGGCAGGCCGCCGCCGCGTAGTCCGACAGCGCATCGACGCTGTCCTTGTTGCGCCCGATATTGGCGCCGACGATGCCCGCCCCGCGCGATGCCAGCCGTTCGGCGGCGGCCGCGATACCCTTGCTGTTGAACCCGTAGCGGTTAATGACCGCACCGTCTTCCGGCAGCCGGAACAGGCGCGGCCGGTCATTGCCGGGCTGCGGCCGCGGCGTGACCGTCCCGGTTTCGACGAACCCGAATCCCATGCGCAACGCGCCGCGATAGGCTTCCGCGTCCTTGTCGAATCCGGCGGCAAGCCCGATCGGGTTTGGGAATTCGAGCCCCCAGAGCTGCGTCGCCAGTATCGGATCATCCGCGCGAACCTGCCAGGGTCCAAGGCCCTGCCGCAGCGCCCAGACCGCAGCACGATGCGCGCGCTCGGGGTCAAGGCCGCGGAGCAGCGAAAAAGCCAGTCCGGCTATACTCATCCGTCAGTCGTCCCACTCAATAAGTCGCGGCGGACAATCGGCGATGGCACCTCAGAACGCAAGCGCCGACATGATCCGGTTTGGAAAAAGCTACCCTGGGTTCACAGGATGTCGTTATAGAACAGATGGCGGCCGACCCAGGCGGACGGGACATGGCCTGCCGCCCAGCGTGGCGAGACGTCATTGGCATGGTAATGCGTCGCCTGCCCGGTACAGTCGCCCAGCGATCCGGCAACCGCCCGCCGCGCGATCCGCTGGCAGCATTCGAAGCCGGGATCCGGCGGCGCGACAAGAAGCAGGGCCGGCCAGTTGGCGTCCGCACTGTTCCAGCAGCTGAACTGCCGGGGTTTCAGGCAGATTTCGGCGACGCTGTTGCCCCACCAGTATCCGCCCTTTGCAACGGCCCGCGCGAGGCGGTTCATGACCACGGCCGCAACCGCTTCCTGGCCGCGCACGGATTCCCCCCTGGCCTCGCCCCAGATTGTTCGGGCCAGCAGGTCCACGGCATGGCCCTGTGCGGTCGATTCCGCCGCCGCCGATATGCCCGTTGTCATGGCTGCTCTCCCGGCAATGCGGTCTGGCGGTCGAGCTTGGCCTCGATGCGCTGCAGATGGCGGGTCAGGCGACGTTCCACATCTTTCAGGCAGTCGATCGAGGCGCAGCTCTTGGCGACTTCCAGCTTGTACGCCGCGACATTGTCGCGCAGCTGCGAAACGGTCTGGTCCGTGTGGTGCTGCTGCGCCGCCAGCGCATCGTCGCTTTCGCGGCGCGACCGCCAGAGGAACCAGAACATGCCGCCCAGCACGGGCAGCTCGACCGCGCTTATCCAGTTGATCAGATCAATATTCCAGGCGTTCGCCATGGGTAGGGTGCTCCCTGTCAGGCGCGCCGGTGCGGCGCGCTTTCGCCATAAAAAAACCGCCCGAAGGCGGCATGTTTTTTGATATCGGGTGTCAGCCGTCGGCCGGCGGTCACGCATCCCCGCCGGAATTCCGTTCCGCCTGCCACCCCGTGCCGGAAGCGACGAGACAGGCCGGGCCGCCCGGCAGCGTCACCAGAACCGTCCAGCTGCCAGAAGCGGAGACGAAAATTTCCATCAGCGCCCCGGCGGACGTCACCGCCTCGATACGGCGATATTCGCCAAACTGTCGCTCCAGACCGGCGACAAAGCCGTCCCGGGCGCCGCAAACAGGTTGGGCGCCCGCCGGGAACGGCAGCGCCATGCCGGCCGCCGCAACGGCGATGGCCGCAAAGATCGCGTTTCGCATGTCAGTCTCCTTGCTGTGTCGAATTTCAGATATCGAAGTCTGTCTCGGCGGCGACACCGCCCGGCTGGCCGCGCCAGGACAGGCGGCTCGCGGCAGGCAAACGGGGCAGCCGGACCGGCTCCGATGACAGGCAGCCGCTGACGGCATCGAGCCCGTCATCCGGCCCGCGATATGCGCCGCCCGGTCGCCATTCGCGCATTTCCATCATGAAGGGCGTATCCCAGACCGACCGGTGGGCACGCAGGCTCCCGGCCGCCAGAATGGCGTCGAAGCCTTCCATGATCCGGCGGTCCTTGGGGATGTGGCTTGTCACTTCCACCACCGCGCATCCGGTGCCGGATGCGTCCATTTCCAGGCGCAGCAGGGCGGGCAGGAACTTCCCGACGCCATTGACCTCGACCCGGACCGACGGCACGCGATACCGGCCCGCGAAGGCCGCGACCTGGCGGCATTGCTGGACCGCTTCGCTGCCTTCCGGCTCGGGATCCGCCGTCAGATACTGCACCCGGTGCAGCCAGTACCCGCCCTCGGCATCGGCGAACACCACGGCGATCACGCTGCCGTCGCCCTTTCCCGGCGCGCCATAGGCGGGGTCCCACCAGCAGCTTGCGGACACCATACGCCGACCGTCCAGCGTCAGGGTCGCGATCCGGTTGCGCTCTGTATAGTCCAGATCCGCGTCGTAGCGGCGGATGCGGTCGGGGTCGAGCCGCCCGGCGGCGATATTCACCGGCTGCAGCATCATCTGGCTGGCGAATTTGTTCGGCCCGTGCCGGCGTTGCAGCGCGGCGATATGGTCCGCATCGAACCGTTCGGGCCAGAGGCAGCGGCCTTCGGAATCCCGCACCGGCAGCGCCAGCCGCTTGAACCCGTCCAGGAACGGCGCCGATTCACCCGCTTCCGCCCGCGCCGTATCCGCGTAAATCGTGAAGTAACTGTGCGGCGTGCCGGCATAGAGCTGGAACCCGCCCGGCATGAGGTTTCAGGAACGACCCGGATAAAGCCGATTGAAGCCTTCGCTGACCTGGCGAATGACCGACGCATCGCGGTCGCGACAATAGCGCGGATCACGAATCATCCGGCGAAGCGATGCCTCGTCGACATGATCGGCCGCGCCGCCACCGCGCAGCACGCTGGGTTCCTCGGCGTGCATCAGGCGATGCAGCGACAGCACACCGTCATAGGTCGATGACAGAGTGTCGTACACATCGGCGGGAAGATGCCGCTTGCCCCAGACGCGAAGCTGGCGGCGCATTTCACCCCAGCGCTCGCCGCCGCCGAAATGTTGCGCCAGACGAGTTTCTTCGACTTCGGCGTCTCGACCCGATTCAACGGCCGACAAAACCGGCGCAAGCACATGGGCCGCCAGGTCATAGACAAGCTGCGCCTGCTCCCCGGTGAAGCCGGCATCCTGCAGCACGGCGTCCAGTTCCGGTGCGGGTTCGAACAATCCGTGGCTGGTGTCGATTTCATAAGGACCGGATTCGAACAAGTCGCCGTCGGGCGGATCGCCTTCCCGGGCGTCATCGGGGCCGGTTTCCGGTTCCGCCATCCGGGCAGAAAACCGGCGCTCGAGTTCGGCATAGGATTTGGCCAGCATTTCGACGCGGACAGCGCCGGCGCCGGGATCCCAGAACTTTTCCGGCACATAGTCCGGACGGACTTCATCGACCGTCGCAGTCGTGTCGGATGGTGTTTCGCTTGTTACGGAAGTTGCCGCACCGTCGTTATCATCCGGTTCAGTGGAAACATCGTCTGACATCCTTGTATCCTCCTTCATTGTAGCCGGTTCCGACCCCGCGTGATCATGGCAGTGATCTGGACGACAAGATGGCGTTGCCCCTCCAGATGGCGCAGCGCCGAATCGGCTGCGTCGGGCCCCATGGCCCGGTCAATCGTCATCGCGCGAAGATGCGCCAGGACGCTGTCGCCATCCGGGCCGGAAAAACACCGCGCGAAATTCTTTTCTATTTCGGCCGTGCCGCCTTTGTCCGTTGTCGCCAATGGGGTTTCGAACCATTGCCAGCCTGATTCCCGGTTATCCATCAACCGGTCCTTCCATCATCGCCGACAGATTGTCCGCCTGCAGGATGTCGGCCATACGGTCCGGCAGCCCAGCCGGATCTTCCTTCCGGATCAGGGTTTCGGGCAGGTTGAACGAACGCGCGATCCAGCGTGCCGTTTTCGGGACATCGAGGACGCCCAGGGCTTCCGGACCAAACGCCTGGATGGCTTCGAGCCAGAGCAGGACGCCCTGCGCATCCTGCCGCTTCTGGTTCTGCGCCAGGGCGGACAGGTACTGGATCTCCACCCTTCGGCCATCCACCGTGACGTCTTCGATTTCCCCGCGACGGCGCAATATCGCAAGGCCGCGTTCGACGACCGGTGTAAGCAGCTCCGATTGCAATCGGCCATAGGTCGCGCCAAGAATGCGGGATATCTCGGCAGATCGCTCCAGCACTTCGGTCGCGGTCATCCGGGGACTGTCGGGCGGCGCCAGCCGGTCCGCCAGAAGAGCGTGGCGGATCCGGCCGCGCAGATCCTCCAGGACAAGCTGCGACACGTCGAACCGGCCTGGCGCTTCCAGCGGGGTAAGCCCTTTTGAACCGACGGCTTTCGGGATGATCGTCCCGGGCACCAGCTTGACCGCCGCCGGGTTCAGGACGCCGTCGTCATCCGCCTGCCAGATGCCCGACACGGCGATCGTCGCATTCTTGAGGATCAGTTCGACAACCTTGTTGGCGGTCTTGATATCCGGCAGGGCCTTCATCACGGGGGACCGCCCGTAAATTTCGCCGGGTGCCTTGAGCCATCTGAAATTGATGAACGGCGACCGTGCAAACCGGCCCGAGGACAGCGGAACGGGCAGCACGGATGTACCGCCGGCGCCTTCGAGCATCGCCTGATACAGATAGCCGCCGTTTTCCTGCGGCGTCACGGATTCGATAACGGCGTGGCGGGGTTCCGCCCCGGGCCGGGCGCTGTTTTCGAAATCGCCCGGCAGCATCGTCTTTGGAAAGCGGGCCCGCAGGTCGGCGACCGTCATCTCGGTGCGCCGGAACGTTGAATCGAGCCGGCCGTCTAGGCGTTCCTCAAAAGCCAGTTCACCCAGGGGGACCGCCATGAATCGAAAGGCGCTGGCTTCGCCGGGCGCCGCCTCCTCGAACAGCAGCGACGCGGTTCCCACCGTAATCAGGTCAAGAAACGCCTGGTGAATTTCGACGTTGAAATTCGAGCGGTCGAAATGCGCCTGCAACGCCGCGGCAATCTGCTCCAGCGGTTCGCCGAGCGCACCGCGATCCTCCTCGGCAAGCTCGCCGCCGCCCGCAAGGCCAAACCAGCGCGACCAGGGCGGCGTCAGTTGCGCGACAAGGCTGGCCGCCAGTTGATCGACGGCATCAGCCGCTGTCGCATCGAACAACCGGTCGGATGTTCGCGCGTTGGACTCGGCGCCGGTCAGGGCGCCCTCGCGTTGCGGCAGCGCGTATTCGTAACATTGCCGCCACAGGCTCTCCCAGGTATCGCGCCGGGTCTTGGCGCGCCGGTACCGGGTAAGGATGGCATCCGGCGAATTCTGATCCATTCGATTATTCTCCCAGCAGTGATTTTCGCCGCTCCGCAGGGGCGTGCGGCGGCAGGACACCGCGGAACGAGGTCGCAATCGTTCCCAGGCGTCCCCGGCGTTGACGTTCCAGCTGCTCTTTTCGATTTTTTGCCGCTTCGCCTTCCAGGTCCGGGGCTGGCGGCGGTGGCGGTGGTGACGGTGCGCTGAATAGTCCGCCCATGTCGGTTTCTCCCTTCGCAATGGATTGCCAAATGAAAACGCCCCGCGCGACATACGGGCGGGGCGGCGAAAACGGTTCTCTGGCGTTGATGACAAGGACGTATATCCTATATCGCCACCGCTATCAATTATTTTCATGTTTTGTTCTCGTAAAAAACGACACAAATGCCAGGGCGTCAGGATTCCACGGCGGCGAATGCCCAGAACACGCTTGACGGCTTCGACGTAGGTGAACGGGCCCCAGGGTGCGGGTTTGCGCGTTTCCCGTGATACAACTGCGGGTAAAACGGTAAATCCCAACTGCCGCATCCAACCGGCAATGTCCTGACCATCATCCGCTGCGGTAACGGATATTTCCGTCCTGTCTGACAGTGGCTCGTAGAGAATCCAGCAACCGTTCCGCCGCAAGGCGAGAAAGCAATGCCGGAACCCCGGTTTCAGGATCCGCAGCCAAGGCAGGTCCGCGCGGCCGCTAAAAACGACATAAACGCGCTCCTGTTCAACAGGATCGGCATTAATATATTGTTTCACAATATTATTCCCCGCTCTCGCAAAGGTCCTGACAAGGTATCCAGCGTCTCGTCCCACAGCCGGGCATCCTTGAATTCGCGCTGTCGCTTCGAGTCCGGCGCAGCACAACGCCGGCCATAACGGACCAGTACGGAGACATGATGACTGCTGAGCCGCCGTTCCCGGCTCATCCGGGAAACGACGCTCATCACATCCAGCGGCTCGCAGGGGCGTGGCGTTTCGCCCTGGCCCGCAATTATTTTCGCACCGTCATATCGCGCTACGGTTGCCTGAACCGACCACATCCAGGCATCTTCAACCGAGTCAAAAGGTGTACCATCCGTCGCCGATACGGGCCTGGGACAATATCTTTCATGCCGCATTGCACACTCCTTTCCGTGCTTAATGGTCTTAATATTCTCTCTAAGGGCGATTTTGGCTTGAATATATGGCATTGTTGTCCTATGTCAACATTATTTAGCTATATTATCCTAGTGCATTTCTTCAATTTTCCATGTAAGAAGGTGTTCCCATGCTAAGACATCAAGATGTATGGCGCGCCATAGACAGGCTCGCTGCCGAATACGGATACTCGGCTTCCGGTCTGGCGCGTCGCGCCGGTCTTGACCCAACGACGTTCAATAAAAGCAAACGGATCGCCCGCGACGGCAAACCCCGCTGGCCGACGACGGAAAGCATTTCGAAAATTCTGGTCGCGACGAACAGCACGATGGGACAGTTCGTGACGCTGTTGTCCGACGGCGTCGAAGGCGGTGTTGTCCATCGTATCCCGGTCATCGGTTATGCGCAGACGGGACGACAGGGCTACTTCGATGACGCCGGATACCCGACCGGCAATGGCTGGGACGAAGTCGATTTTCCCAATATCGGTGACAGTCACGCCTATGCGCTGGAAATCAGCGGCGACAGCATGCAGCCTGTCTATCGGGACGGCGACACCATCATCGTATCGCCGCAGGCCAATGTCCGGCGCGGCGACCGGGTCGTCGTGCGGACCAAGGCCGGCGAAATCCTCGCCAAGCAGCTGGTCCGGCAGACAGCGAACCGCATCGAGCTGCACTCGATCAACAAGGCGCATGACGACGTGACCATCGCGGCCGAGGATATCGACTGGATGGCGAGAATCGTCTGGGCCAGCCAGTAGCGCTGCGCGCCGCCGGCGCCCGCTGCGCCGGAATTTCACGTTTCCCGTTTCTCCAGGAATTCTCCATGACCAATCCGGATTATCTGGCGCGACTCCGTGCCGTTGAAATGCGTTTCGACAGCGCGCCGCCCCATAATTTCGAATATCTCGCCGCCACAGGAAACAGGGCGCAATACCGTGTGCAGCGGGCGACCCTGCAGTCCCGCTATTTCGATATGATGGCCCGCAATGCCCAGAAGGCGATCCAGTCATGCCGCCAGCATTCCGACCGGTGCCAGGGCCGTTTACGGCTGGTGGCGCTTTCCGGGGATTTACGCAGCGCGCGGCGCCAGGGCCTGTGGTGGCACGACGCAGAAATCCGGGCGTCCCGTTCGACCTGACATCCGGCCGCCGTGCTTTTGGTTGCCACCAACCCGCATTATAGTCTGTCGGGACCAATGCCGTGGCGACGCAACCGGAGCCCCTTTATGGACACCCTCACCTATCTGAATGGCGCATGGATCGAAGGCAATCCGCCCCTGTTCCACGCCCGGACCCATGCAACATGGCTGTCATCCGTCGTTTTTGACGGCGCCCGCGCCTTCGAGGGCACGGCGCCGGACCTTGACCTGCATTGCGCCCGGTTGATCCAGTCAGCGCATGCCTTCGGGCTGAAGCCCGGCCTGTCCGCCGCCGCAATCCTGGACCTCGCCCGCAAGGGCATTGGCCGCTTCCCCCATGCCGCCGAACTTTATATCCGGCCCATGTTCTGGGCTGAAGACGGATGGGTTGCTCCCGATCCGGAAAGCACACGGTTCGCGCTCGTCATCTTTTTGTCGCCGATGCCCCCGTCTACCGGCATTTCCGCATGCCTGTCGACCCGACGGCGCCCGGCGCCGGATATGGCGCCAACCAATGCAAAGGCAGCGTGCCTGTACCCGAATGCCGGCCGCGCCCTGCATGAGGCAGCGGCGCGCGGCTTCGACAGCGCCGTCCTCTGCGACCCTGTCGGCAATGTCGCCGAATTCGCCACGTCGAACCTGTTCATCGTCAGGGATGGCGTCGCGCTGACCCCGGTGGCGAACGGCACATTCCTCAGCGGCATAACACGCCAACGCGTCATCGGGTTGCTGCGCGGGGACGGCATCGACGTCCAGGAACGGACAATTGAGGTCGCCGAGCTGTCCGAAGCCGACGAAATGTTCAGCACCGGCAATCATGGCAAGGTCCAGCCCGTCATCCGGTACGAGAATCGCAACATGCCGGTCGGACCGGTCACCAGGCGCGTCAGGGACCTGTATTGGCAATTTGTCCGGGACCAGGGGAAGCTGGCCTAGAACACCCGCGTTAACCGCAGATTAAGGGCCTTGCTGCATTTTCCAACGATCTGTTCGGCAAAAACTGGAGCGGCAATATGGCCAAGCTCGATATGGATGGGCCATTCGACCTTAGCAGCAAGGTGATCGATACCGAAGTCAGCGCCAATCTGATTGGGAATTACGCGCTCGGATACATGAGCAAGAACGGCAAGTTTGTCGTCAAGGTCATTGGCCGCGCCGATGCCGACCTGCGAAGCGAATTGAAGGCTGCGCAAAAAAAGTACAACGGCGGGCTCCTGTCCCGGATGTTTGGCGGTCACGCCCTGGACAAGTTCAAATTCTCGTTCGCCAATACGGTGGACGCAGCTTACCAGGTCGAATGCCGCGCCTTTGAAGCGTTCGGCGGTACGGAAAAGCTGCAAAACGACGAGGATCCGGTACCCCCCGCGGCCTAAAACAATCCGGCGAAAGGCGCTCGGCTCTGGCGCCTGTTACGCGGCGCTGAGGTCTTCGCCCGACAGCGCCTTGCGGATCAGCGCGATTGTCTCCGGCAAACCGTAGAGCGCGATAAACGATCCCAGCCGCGGCCCCTGCTCCTGCCCGAACAGGATTTCATACAAGGCGCCGAACCAGGCGCGCAGCGGTTCATACTCATGGCGCTTGCCGACTTCATAAACGTCGTGCTGGATTTCTTCCGCCGTCGAACTTTCCGGCAGGGCCTGCAGCGTCTCCATCAGGTCGTGCAGCGCCGCGTTTTCCCGCGCGTCTGGCGCCCGATACTTCTTCTGCGGTTTCACGAAGTCCTGATAGTAGCGGATCGCATAGCCCACCAGTTCGTCGAGGATGGGGTTCTTTTCGGGCGTTGCATCGGGCGCATAACGGGCAATAAAGCCCCACAGGACCGCCTTGTCCTCGGTATTGCAAACATTCGCCAGATTCAGAAGGATGGCGAAGGAAAGCGGCACCGTTTCCGTCGGCGGTGTCCCGCCATGAATATGCCAGACGGCATTCTGCAGCCGCGCCTCGTCGGATTCGTCCGCAAATTTCTCGACCTGCGACAGGTATTCATCGACGTTCTTCGGAATGACATCAAAATACAGCCGCTTCGCGGTATTCGGCTTGCCATACATGAAATAGGCCAGCGAATCGCGGGGCGCATACTGGAGCCACTCATCCATCGTCAGCCCGTTGCCGCGGGACTTCGAAATCTTCTCTCCGTTTTCATCCAGGAACAGTTCATAGGTAAAACTTTCCGGCGGGACACCGCCGAGCGCGCGGGCGATACGGCTCGACAGCCGGACCGAATCGATCAGGTCCTTGCCGGACATTTCGTAATCGACCAAAAGCGCATGCCAGCGCATCGCCCAGTCCGGCTTCCACTGCAGCTTGCAGCGGCCGCCGGTCACCGGCGTTTCGATCAACGCACCGTCGTCCCGCTGATAGACGATCGTGCCGGCCGAGGCATCGGTTTTGACAACCGGCACCGGCAACACGTGACCGGTCTCCTCGCAGACCGGCATGAAGGGACTGTAGGACTTGCGCCGTTCCTCCCGCAGCGACGGCAGCATGATCTCCTGCACCGCCTCATAGCATTCCAGAACCTTCAGCAACGACGCATCGAAACGCCCCGCCCGGTAACATTCGGTGGCGCTCATGAATTCATATTCGAATCCGTATTCGTCGAGAAACGCGCGCAGGCGGGCGTTGTTGTGCGCGCCGAAGCTTTCATGCGTGCCAAAGGGGTCCGGCACAGAGGTCAGCGGCAGGCCGATAAACTCCTCGAGCTTTTCGCCATTCGGAATATTGGTCGGCACTTTGCGCAAGCCGTCCATATCGTCGGAAAACGCGAACAGCCGTGTCGGGATGTCCGACAGGCATTCGAAGGCGCGGCGCACCATCGTGGTCCGCAGCACCTCGCCGAAGGTGCCGATATGCGGCAGTCCGGACGGCCCGTAGCCGGTTTCGAACAGGACATACCCTTTTTCCGGCACCGTGCCGCCAATGCGCTTGAGGACTCGTCGCGCCTCGACAAATGGCCATGCCTTGGCCTTTTCCGCCAGTTCCCGCATCGCAATATCCACCATTTTGAAGGTGCCGGAAACTAGGCTCAGGCGGTTCGGGCGTCAACCGGCCTTTCGCCAACCGCATGGCATCCCATCGTCGCCAATGCTGGCGGGCAGGGATATGATGGGTGGCAATGACCCGCCCTTCAAGAATCCTCCTGCCTGAATCACCGATCCTCGTTGCCGGGCTTTCCAGGGCTGCCTGGCTGAGCGCGGACGGGGAACTGGACGAGTTTTCATTGTCGGCGGCGGCAAAGCGTATCGGGCAAACCCAGCGGCCGATACTGTGCCGCGCGCCGGCGACCGCGCGCCGCCTCAATATCGAACCGTTCCCCTGTTTTGACATCCTGGAGCTGTTTGCCTTTGTCCGGCCCGCCACCTTCTGCGTCCCGACGCCGAAGGGCATTGCCGTAGCGCTGGACATGGCCGTGCCGGACGACTCCCTGGCGCAGGCAATGTCTATTCGCAACGCCGCAACCATCCTGCTGCGGCAGGCATCGGAAAGCCTGACCGAACGCCATGACATCGCAACCGCCCGCGCCATGACGCGCGGCGGCTGGAGCTGGGGCGCCGCGATCCTGGCGGCGCTCGGCCAGGATGAGGACGATATTGCGGGAGCACCGGGCGCCGGCCTGGATACTTGGCGCAGACTGCCCGAATGGCAGGATCGCGCCCCCCCGCCAACGCCCGGGGAATTGTCCGTTTCGCCGGCGGAAAGCCGCGCCCGGCTGGCGGAGCTGCTGGGCGACGGATCGGAGGCACGCCCGAGCCAATCCGACTATGCATCATCCGTCGCGTCCGTATTCGCCCCGCGGAACGACGTGGACACGCCGAATGTTGTGCTCGCCGAAGCCGGTACCGGCGTCGGGAAGACAATGGGTTATATCGCGCCGGCGAGCCTCTGGGCGGCGCGGAACGAAGCGCCGGTCTGGATTTCGACCTATACCCGCAACCTGCAGCAGCAGATCGACCAGGAAACCGACCGGCTGTTTCCGGACGCCGCCATCAAGCGGAACCGGGTGGTGATTCGAAAGGGCCGGGAGAACTATCTCTGCCTGCTGAATTTCGAGGAAGCGGTCAGGGGCGTCGGCGTCCGCAGCAGTGATGCGGTGGCGCTCGGCCTCATGGCGCGCTGGGCGTCACGGACCCGCGACGGCGACACCAGCGGCGGTGACTTTCCGGCCTGGCTGCCCGATATCGTCGGTCGGCGGGCGACGATCGGTCTGACCGATCGCCGCGGCGAGTGCATCTATTCGGCCTGCACGCATTACACAAAGTGCTTTATCGAACGCAATATCCGCAAGGCCCGCTACGCGGACCTGGTCATCGCCAATCACGCCCTCGTCATGATCCAGGCCGCGCGCGGCATGCCGGAGCAGGGAAACCGGCCGACACGGTTTATCTTCGACGAGGGGCATCACGTGTTCGATGCCGCGGACAGCGCGTTTTCGGCCCATCTTACTGGCCTGGAGGGCGCCGAATTGCGGCGCTGGCTGCGCGGGGCGGAGACCCGCCGCAACAGCCGGTCCCGTGGTTTGAAGAGCAGGGTCGAGGGCATGCTGGGCAGTGACGAAACCGGCGAGCGCCTGCTGGCGGAGATCGTTCACGCCGCGGCGGCCCTCCCGTCCGAGGGATGGCGGAACCGATGCGCGGACGGCCAGCCTTCGGGGCCCGCCGAATCTTTCCTCTGCGCCACGCGAACAGCCGTCTATGCCCGGGTACAGCATCCGGACAGCCCGTTTGACCTGGAGTCGAGCATCGAGGAGCCGCCCGCCGCGCTGCTGGCGGCTGCCGAGGAATTGAACGAGGCCCTGGCACGCCTGTCGCGGCCGCTGCGGCGACTGCGCGAACTGCTCATGCTGCGGCTCGATGACGATGCGGAGAAACTGGACAGCGCGACCCGCAACCGGATCGAGGCGATCGCGCGGTCGCTGAAATACCGCTGCGAAGACATCGTGGATGCCTGGCGCTTTATGCTCGCGTCGCTGGTGACGGGCACACAGCCGGAATTCGTCGATTGGTTTTCCGTTCAGCGGATTGACGGGCGGGACATTGATGTCGGCATGCACCGGCACTGGACCGACCCGTCCGTACCCTTCGCAGAAGCGGTTTTGCGGCCGGCGCATGGCGCATTGATAACATCGGCGACCCTGACGGACGGGTCGGGCGATGTCGACGCAGACTGGCGCTCAGCGGAATCACGGACCGGCGCCGTTCATCTGGCCAGTCCGGCCATTCGCGCAAACGTTCCTTCGCCGTTTGATTATCCGTCCCAGACGCGGGTATTCGTGGTGACCGATGTCCGGAAGGACGACATGGCGCAGGTCACGGCCGCGTACCGGGTGCTTTTCATGGCAGCGGGTGGCGGCGCGCTGGGCCTGTTTACCGCCATAGGCCGGCTGCGCGCCGTCCACCGGCACATTGCCGGTCCGCTGGACGAAGCCGGCATTTCGCTCTACGCCCAGCATATCGATGCTCTGAACCTGCCGACGCTGATCGATATATTCCGGGCCGAGGAAAATTCATGCCTGCTGGGAACCGATGCCGTGCGCGATGGCGTCGACGTCCCCGGGCAGGCGCTTCGGCTTATCGTTTTCGACCGGGTTCCCTGGCCGCGCCCTTCGATTGTGCACCGGGCGCGCCGGAAGCTCTTCGGTGCGCGGTCCTATGACGACAGTATTACGCGATTGCGGCTGAAGCAGGCGTATGGCCGGCTGATTCGCCGCAACGACGATAGCGGTGTCTTCGTGTTGCTGGATTCCATGATGCCGTCCCGGCTGAGCGGCGCTTTCCCGCCCGGGGTGGAGATTGTGCGCGTGGGACTCGCCGAAGCGGTATCCGAAACCCGGCGCTTCCTGACCGGCGAATCCGTATCCCGATAGGCTTTCCTTGCCCCGGCGCGTCAATTTGCGGCTTGACGCGACGAACCGAGAATCGGATTTAGACGACGCAGGGTCAGCCGGACACTTCCGGCCATAGTAAGTGAAAGGTAGCCAATGATCAGTTGTGAAGCCGCACTAATTTATACGATGGTCATCGTGTCGGCGGCGGACAGGGAGATGACCGATTTGGAAATGGCCGCAATCGGCGAAATCGTCCGGCATTTACCGGCATTTCGGGATTACGATGTCAGCCTGCTGCCCGATACGGCGCGGTCCTGCGCCGAAATACTGAACACCGATAGCGGCATGGAGGCGGTCCTCGACGTCATTACGCAATCCGTCCCGCAGGAAATGCGGGAAACGGCCTATGCGCTGGCAATCGAAATCGCTGCCGCTGACGGTGCGGCGAGCCAGGAAGAACTTCGGCTGCTTGAAATGCTGCGGCACCAGCTTGAAATTGACCGGTTGATTGCGGCCGGTATCGAGAGAGGCGCGCGCGCCCGCTACGCCCATCTCTGACACCTGAAACGAACCTGTCTGTTTCGCGCGGCGCGGCGGTCAGCCGGACTGCGCCCGGACACGGCGCTTCGGCTTCACGCCGCACAACATTTGCAGCGCATCGCCGAACGCTTCGCCATGCGCGGCGAGTGGCGCATGAAACCGGGCATCCGTCTCGCGCACCCCGGCGATGGCGCGCTGGACCAGCGACACGCCCGTCTCGGTTATTTCAACGGCAATGGCCCGCCTGTCTTCGGAGTTTACCGCGCGGCGAAGCAGGCCGGCCTTTTCGAGACTCCGTAAGACCTGCGAGGTCATCATCGGGTCCGTATTGCAATGGCGCGCCAGCGTTACCTGTTTGACGGGCATGCCCCCTGATTCGCCGAGTTCGAAAAGGCCGGACAGCAACAGATACTGAACCGGGGTCACACCATGCGGCGCGAGCACCGCGCGCATCTGGCGTTGCCAGTGATTCGCAGCCTGCCACAGCAGGTAGCCATTCAGACCGCCCGGACCGTCTGCCATTTCGCGTCTCCCGATTTCGCTATTCCGCTTGAATATTATGCGCACATATCAAATTAATTCCACAACAACGGAAAACTCGCTATCTGGTGCGTCGGCGCGGGAATCGGGATCCGGTGCCGGCCTGGGTCGTTATTGCCGCCCCGGACCGGAAAGAATTGCAGTTTACAATGCCTTAATGATTGTAGTGCATTGATTTCCCGCGTTTTCCCATGGCATGATTGCTGCTTGGATATGGCAACACGTCACTGTGGCGCGCATTGATCCGGGTCCGGCAAAATGAATATTTCAGAACTGTTCACAACGTTTCAAAAGTCCTTCGGCTCCCAGGAGCGCACGGCGGCGACAGCAACCGAATCGGCTGCCGAACAACCGGCACCGCCCGCAGCCCCGGAAGGCGACGCAACGGCGATCGACGATATCGTTACCGTCAGCCCGCAGGCCGTATTTCTGTTTGCCGCTTCGCAATACGATCCGCGGAATATTTCCAGGGACGGCGCAACGGAGCTGGCCGATACCCTGCGGGACGGCGGCGCCATTTCGAACCGGGATCACGCCATCCTGACGTCCAGTCCCGGCCCCCGTAATGCGGGCACGACATTCCGGTCCGAATTCCGTGAACCGGGCAATCTCATTGCCGATTTTCAGGGTCGATTGTCGCAGGACCTCGCGCAATCGAATGTCGAGGCGGTCGAAGCCGATACCCGCGCACTTTCCATCCTCGGGCGCCTATCCAGTATTCGCGACGAGTTGCTCTGAAGCCGGCGACAGTTATCCGAACGCCTGCATGACGGGCCCAGGCTGAAAAATGAAAAGCCGCACCCCGGAGGGGGCGCGGCTTTCCGTTGAAACAAGCAAGCGGTGTTTGGCTTGATGTTAGAAGCCCATGCCGCCCATGCCGCCCATATCGGGCGCGGCCGGCATTGCGGGGGCCTTGTCTTCCGGCTTGTCCGCAACCATCGCTTCGGTGGTGATCAGCAGGCCGGCGACCGATGCCGCATCCTGCAATGCCGTCAGCACAACCTTGGCCGGGTCGATAACGCCAGCCTTGACGAGATCGGTATAGGCACCCTTCTGGGCGTCGTAACCGAACGTGGTGCTTTTGGATTCGAGGACCTTGCCGACGACAACAGCGCCTTCTGCGCCGGCATTTTCCGCGATCTGGCGGGCGGGTGCGGATAGCGCCCGCAGCACGATATCCACGCCGACACGCTGGTCGTCATTCGACGGCTGGACATTCTTCAACGCACGCGATGCATGCAGCAGGGCGACGCCACCCCCGGGAACGACACCTTCCTCGACCGCCGCACGGGTTGCATTCATCGCGTCCTCAACACGGTCCTTGCGCTCTTTGACCTCGACTTCCGTGGCTCCGCCGACCCGGATGATGGCAACACCGCCGGCAAGCTTCGCCAGACGTTCCTGCAGCTTTTCGCGATCATAATCCGACGTGGTTTCCTCGACCTGTCCACGGATCTGTCCGCAACGGGCCTCGATATCCTTCTTCTTGCCCGCGCCGTCGATCACCGTCGTCTCGTCCTTCGTGATGACGACCCGCTTCGCGCTGCCCAGCATATCAAGCGTCACGTTCTCGAGCTTGATCCCCAGGTCTTCGGAGACAACCTGCGCCTGGGTCAGGACGGCGATATCCTCTAGCATGGCCTTGCGGCGATCGCCGAAGCCCGGCGCCTTTACGGCCGCGACCTTGAGACCGCCACGCAGGCGGTTGACCACGAGCGTCGCCAGCGCTTCACCTTCGACGTCTTCGGCGATAATCAGCAACGGACGTCCCGACTGGACGACAGCTTCGAGCACCGGCAGCATCGCCTGCAGGCCGGACAGCTTGGATTCATGGACCAGGATGTAGGGGTTATCCAGTTCCGCCAGCATCTTTTCCGGATTGGTGATGAAATACGGCGACAGGTAGCCGCGATCGAACTGCATGCCTTCGACGACATCCAGCTCGGTCTCCAGTCCCTTGGCTTCCTCGACGGTAATCACGCCTTCATTGCCGACGGTCTGCATCGCACGCGCGATCATATCGCCGATTTCTTTCTCGCCATTCGCCGAGATCGTGCCGACCTGCGCGATTTCCTCGCTGGTCTTGACCTTCTTGGCCCGTTTCCGGATTTCAGCGGTCACGGCCTCCACGGCCATGTCGACGCCGCGCTTCAGGTCCATCGGGTTCATGCCGGCGGCAACGGCCTTCGCACCTTCGCGAACGATCGCCTGGGCGAGCACGGTTGCCGTTGTCGTGCCGTCACCGGCGACGTCATTGGTCTTGCTCGCGACTTCGCGCACCATCTGGGCGCCCATGTTTTCGAACTTGTCCGAAAGTTCGATTTCATTCGCGACGGTCACGCCGTCCTTGGTGATGCGTGGCGCACCGAACGACTTGTCGATCACGACATTCCGGCCTTTGGGGCCGAGCGTTACCTTGACGGCATCCGCAAGAATATCGACGCCGCGCAGCATTCTGTCGCGGGCATCCGTCGAAAATTTCACATCTTTAGCAGCCATAATTAAAATCCCCCTTTAAGCGGCTTTCTTTTTCGCGCTTTTCTTGGCGTTTCCTTCAAAGACACACATGATATCCGATTCCTTCATGATCAGCAGGTCTTCGCCGTCCAGCTTAACTTCCGAACCCGACCACTTGCCGAAAAAAACCCGGTCGCCCGGCTTTACCTCCAGCGGTATCAGCTTGCCGTCTTCACCACGGAGCCCGGCACCGACAGCGACAATTTCACCTTCGCTGGGCTTTTCCTGGGCAGTGTCCGGAATGATGATGCCGCCGGCGCTCCGGGCATCGCTTTCCAACCGTTTGACCACAACGCGGTCGTGCAATGGCCTGAACTTCATACAAATTCCTCCAGTTTACCGTTCAACAGACATATTCGACCGAATATCGTGAAATACTGGTCCGGTTTTGGCACTCTATGGCTTTGAGTGCTGCGGCTTCTAAGGATTCTGCCGCTTTGTGTCAAGGGTAACGGGCCAATGAAGGCCAGAAATCCGCCTTTTCAGCCCGCTATCACCTGGCAAAGGGCACCCGGAATAAACGAGGCGGCACACGTGGCAGGGGCATTGCCTGCGACTTTTTTACGCGGCTCAGCTTGACGGATCGGGTGTTTTTCAGGCGTATTCGCTGGCGGCGTGATGCACAGGGGGAGACAAGTCAATGCCGATCAGCGTTGCCATCGTTGGATCGGGGCCGAGCGGCTTTTATGTCGCCGAGGCGCTGATAAAATCCGGGGCCGATGTTGCGATCGACATCATCGAACGGCTGCCGACACCATTCGGTCTAATCCGGGGCGGCGTGGCGCCGGATCATCAGAGCACCAAACGCGTTACGCGCGCCTATGAGCGCTCCGCGCTGACCGAATGCGTGCGGTACTATGGCAATGTCGAACTCAACAGGGATATCTCCATCGAGGAATTGAGAAATACCTATGACGCAATTGTCCTGGCAACGGGGATGCCGGGTGACGCAAAGCTGGGCATTCCGGGCGACGACAAAAAGGGCGTCATCGGCTCGGCAACCTTCGTCGGCTGGTATAACGGGCACCCCGATTTCAAGGATCTTGACCCCTGCCTCAATACCGCAAACGTCGTGGTGATCGGCAACGGGAATGTCGCCATCGACATCGCCCGCGTACTGGTGAAAACGCCGGAAGAGATGGTGGAAGCGGATTTGCCGAAGGGCGTCGCCGAGGCCATCCAGAATGCGCCGGTCACCGATGTCTATATGGTGGGGCGTCGCGGCCCCGTCGAAGCCAAGTTCACGAATGTCGAATTACGCGAAATGGGTCATCTTGCAAATGCCCGGGCCGTGATCGATCCCTCGGACCTGCCGGATTCGGTGACCGGTGACTGGTCGGATCGCGACCGGCGCCTGCGCGAACGCAACCTTGAAACGCTCAAGGAATTCGTGGCGGCGCCGCAGGCAGAAAAGCCGAAAGCGGTGCATTTTACCTTCTTTGCCAAACCTGTCGAAATCCTGGGCGGCGACCGTGTCGAGGGAATCCGGCTGGAAAAGACGAGGGTCGCAAACGGCCGCGCTGAAGGAACGGGCGAATTCTTCGACATAGCCTGCGGCCTCGTTATCCCGGCGATCGGGTATGCCCTGCAGCCCCTCGCGGGAGTCCCGATGGACGAGGAACGCGGCACGATCCGCAACACGGATGGCCGTATCGCCGAAGGCCTGTATACCGCCGGCTGGGCAAAGCGGGGGCCGACCGGCGTGATCGGAACCAACAAGCCTGACGGCGTCGCCGCCGCGGAAGCGATTTTGCAGGATATCAAAGAGGGCATGAAGCCCGGACGCCCCGCGTTCGAGGCCCTGCTGAAGAGCCGCGACATCCGCTGGGTTTCCTACGCGGACTGGCAGTTGATAAACGAAGCCGAAGTCGCCAATGCCGCGCCGGGGTCGCCGCGGGAGAAATTTGTAACGACAGAGGATATGCTGGACTTGCTTGCCAACTAATCCTAGAAATCGCCCGCAATTTATTGCGGGCATGCCGACGGCGGCTGGTGTATTTCATAAGGATTATTGCGTCCCGCGCGAGCGTGCGATACGTATTGCCGCCTTGTCCAGGCGCAAAACCGCTCACACGCATGTGGCGACAGTCAGGATCGCTTGTTTCAGGCGCAATGTCAGGCAGATACCGGCACGGGCTCACAGAAGACAAAGGACAAAAACGAATGGCAGTAACGGCAGAAGAATTCGAGGAAGAAGCCTCGCGATCTGTCCTAGAGTCCGTTGTAATCCGCTTTGCCGGGGATTCAGGCGACGGAATGCAGTTGACGGGCAACCAGTTCACCCTGGCAACGGCGCTCGCAGGCAATGACCTGGCGACGTTCCCGGACTTTCCCGCGGAAATTCGAGCGCCCGTCGGAACGACCTTTGGCGTTTCCGCCTTCCAGATCAATTTCGGCACCGGCGGCATCAGCACATCGGGCGATACGCTGGACGTGCTGGTGGCGATGAACCCGGCCGCGCTGAAGGTCAATGTCGCCGATGTTCACGCCGGCGGCCTGATCATCGTCGATACCGGTTCCTTTTCCCAGCGCAATCTGGAGAAGGCCGGATACAGCGCCAACCCGCTGTCCGACGGCAGCCTGGTGAAATTCAAGATTCTGGAAGTCGATATGTCCCGCCTGACTCGCGAATCGGTCAAGGATCTGGGTATTTCCGCCAAGGAAGCGTTGCGCTGCAAGAACATGTGGGCGCTGGGCCTGATCTACTGGATGTACGGTCGCAAGCGCAAGCCGACGGTTGACTGGCTGACGACGAAATTCCGGAAGTTGCCGACCATCGCGGAAGCGAATATCGCGGCGCTCAATGCCGGCCATGCCTTTGGCGAAACGGCGGAGATGCCCGCGGAAGTAACCGCATACACCATTCCGCCGGCGAATATTGCGCCGGGACTTTACCGGACGGTTACGGGTGCGGAATCGATTGCCTGGGGCCTGACTGCCGGTGCGCATCTCGCGAATCTGGAGATGGTGTTCTGTTCCTATCCGATTACGCCGGCCTCGTCCGTCCTGCATAACCTCGCGAATATGAAGCAATACGGCGTCCTGACATTTCAGGCGGAAGATGAAATTGCCGCCGCCTGTTCGGCGATTGGCGTCTCCTATGGCGGCTCGCTCGGCGTCACGTCGAGTTCCGGTCCCGGTGTGGCGCTGAAAACGGAAGCCATTGGCCTCGCGATCAGCGTCGAACTGCCGCTTGTCGTCGTCAACTCGCAGCGCGCCGGGCCGTCAACCGGATTGCCGACGAAAACCGAACAGTCCGACCTGTACCAGGCCGTTTACGGCCGCAACGCGGACAGCCCTGTCGCCGTGCTGGCATGCCGTTCGCCGGGCGACTGTTTCGAGACGGCCATCGAAGCCGTGCGGCTGGCAACCAAATACATGACACCGGTCATCCTGCTGACCGACGGGTATCTTGCCAATGCGTCCGAGCCATGGCGGATTCCGGATTTCGACACATATACGCCATTCCCCGCGAAATTCCGCGACGACCCGGAAGGTTTCCATCCGTACCTGCGGGATCCCGAAACGCTGGGCCGCGTTTGGGTCAAGCCGGGAACGCCGGGTCTGGAGCACCGCGTCGGCGGTATCGAGAAGAGCTATGACAGCGGCCATATCTCCTATGATGCGCCCAACCATCAGAAAATGACCGATGTCCGGGCGGCGAAGATTGCCGGCATCGCCAATGATATTCCGCTCCAGATCGCGGAGCAGGGCGAGGAAACCGGCAGAATTGCCGTTGTCGGATGGGGGTCGACATTCGGTCCCATCAGCCGCGCGGTCAGCAATCTGCGCGCCGAAGGTGAAAGCGTTTCCCATATCCACCTGCGCCATATCTGTCCGTTCGCCCGGAATCTTGGCGATCTGTTGAAGGGCTTTGATAAGATCCTCGTACCGGAAATGAACAACGGACAACTGGTAACGATTCTGCGCAGTGAGTTTCTGGTACCGGCGGAAGGACTGAACAAGGTCACCGGCCAGCCCTTCAAGATTGCCGAAATCGAAGAAGCCATTCGCGCACGACTGGAGAACTGAAAATGAACGTCGTAACACCACCGGCTGCTCTGACGCCGAAGGATTTCACATCCGACCAGGAAGTACGCTGGTGCCCGGGATGCGGCGATTACGCGATCCTGAAGTCCGTCCGCGCTACCCTGGCGGAACTGGGCGTAGAGCCGCGCAATACCGTCTTTGTCTCCGGAATCGGCTGCGCGGCCCGGTTTCCCTACTACATGGAAACATACGGCTTCCATACCATCCACGGGCGGGCGCCCGCGATTGCGACCGGCCTGAAGATCGCCAACCCGGAACTGGACATCTGGGTCGTTTCCGGCGACGGCGATTCGCTGTCGATCGGCGGCAATCACCTGCTGCATGTGCTGCGACGCGATGTTGATCTGCAGTTCCTGCTTTTCAACAACGAAATCTACGGCCTGACGAAGGGCCAGTATTCGCCGACGTCGAAGCGGGGAACGCGGTCGCCGTCAACGCCGGGCGGCTCCATCGACAATCCGGTTTCCGCGGCCTCTTTCGCGCTTGGCTGCGGCAGCCGTTTCGTGGCGCGCTCAATCGATACGTTGCAGAAACACATGCCAACGGTGCTGAAGCGCGCGCATGCGCATCGGGGCGCCTCCTTCGTCGAAATTTTCCAGAACTGCATTGTCTACAACGACGGCACGTTTAACCGGTTCACGGACCGCGACGTCGCGGCGGATAACCAGATTGACGTCGTGCATGGCGAACCGCTGGTCTTCGGCGCGGAGAAAAACAAGGGTCTACGGGTCCGGCCGGGATCGCTGGCGCTTGAAGTCGTCACCATTGGCGAAAATGGCATCAGCATGGACGATATTCTTGTCCATGACGAAACCGACAGGATCCTTGCGACAATGCTCGTTGCCATGGACCCGCCCGAATTCCCCGTCGCGATCGGTGTCATCTACTGCAGCCCGGCAGAATCCTCCTATATCGACAATATGCGAACCGTTCCCGCGGCACGGGATTCCTCGGCCGGCAAGGCCGACATCAACGCATTGCTGCGGAAAGGGCATACCTGGACCGTCGGTTAAGCGGGCCCTGGCAAAAACCGGTAGCGCTTTCCTGGAACTGTCGGTAATTTTTACAATATCCTACAGTTCCTCTGCTTGCACCGGCAAGCCTTTGTATTCACTGATTTTTTTCGATTCCGACGGGGCGCTTTCATCCTGATGATGTCGGATTTTTTTACATAATGGCATTTCCCTCTTAGTGACAAGAAAGTTAATTCGTTGTAATAACTGGTACTTTTTTATGGCATACATTTTGCTGTAAAATAACCGTGCGTCGCCAGACACAGAAAATGCTGGCTGCACGACCCAATGTGTTCGGATGTGGTAATTTTAGCCATTTGGGAAAATAGGCGTAGCGTATCGTCAATTACCGATCAGTGCGCGAACACTCGGGTCGAAGGAAGGGAAGGGGCAGAAATGCAGTTCATGAAGCCGGACGACGGCCTTGCGCGGTCTGAACGGCCCAGCATTACCAAGCGGCTGGCGTTTCTGTTCTGCCTTATCGCATCCGGCATCGGCTGGGCGGCAATCATCGGTTTGATTCTGCTACTGAAGCCCGACCTGCTATTCTAGATCAGATCTTGGTTGGAATCGCCTCTGGCGATGCAACAGCCATGTGAATCTTATCTATCTTATTGAAAAAATAGTACCTTCACAGGTTTTAGGGGAACCTGTTGCGGTTCCCTTAAAACCTGTCAAGGTGCTATAGCCTTACGGTCCTGAAGGACACGCCGGAAAATTCCCCGGCCGGGTCACCGGGCACCTCCCTGAACCGCATTTCAAGCCGGCAGCCCAAATTTGCGCCATTGCGTTATGGATTTTCCGGCTGTTATCCGGCATACCGGATCACGACGTTGTTTCGCCTCCGGGTCGCTGAAAGTTCGCAGGCGTTTGGGACATCGCAGTATCAGGCTGCCCCGACCCGCGCGGCGCTGGTGCATGACTACCGTTCCGAAAATTTCTGCCTGACGGGTCGGCAGAACGAATCACCCGGTCGCTGAAAGCCAGATGTCGATCGCCGAGGATACCGCACAGATACCGAGCGCATTCCGGCGCTGGATGCTCCTTGTCTCGGTTGTTCTGGCAACGACGCTCTATTCCATGACCGTGCTGATCGTCAGCGTCGTCCTGCCCCAAATGCAAGGCACGCTTTCGGCCACACCGGACCAGATCAGCTGGGTCATGACGTTCAACATCCTGGCGACGGCCGCGGTCACCCCCCTGACCGGTTGGCTGACCGCACGGTTCGGCTGGCGGAACGTCATGCTGAACGGCGTGCTCGGTTTCGTCATCTCGTCGCTGCTGTGCGGCCAGGCGGATTCGCTCGAAAGCCTGGTCCTGTACCGGATCATGCAGGGCGGGTTTGGCGCACCGCTTGTCCCCCTGGCGCAGGCGGTGCTGCTGGATACGTTTTCGCGCCGCCAGCACGGGCTGGTCACATCAATCTACGGCATGGGCGTCGTCGTCGGGCCGATCATCGGACCACTTCTCGGCGGCTATCTGAGCGAGTTGTATAACTGGCGCTATGCGTTCTACATGCTGGCCCCGGTGGGGGTTCTGGCCTATGTCGGCCTGTGGGTCTTCGTCAATGACGGCGGCAAAAACGAACGGGCGCGATTCGACTGGACCGGATTCCTTGCGCTGGCGACCGCCATCATCTGCCTGCAGCTGATTCTGGACCGCGCGGAGCGACTCGACTGGTATGAATCCAAGGAAGTCATCATCGAAACGGCGTTTGGCGCCTTCGCATTCTACGTCTTTGTCTTCTACAGCCTGATTGCCCGGCAACCGCTGCTGAATCCGCGACATCTTCTGGACCGGAACTACGCGTTGGGACTGCTGATCGTGTTCCTATACGGGATGCTGAACTTCACGCCAATGGTCATGCTGCCGCCAATGCTGAAAGGAATCGCCGGGTATCCTGAATCGGTTATCGGCACTCTGCTCGCGGGTCGTGGTTCCGGCGCCGTTGTCGGGTTCTTCCTGGCCATGTGGATTGGCAAACTGGACCCCCGGATCGGCTTATCCATCGGGTTTTCCATGCTGGCCTGGTCCGGCTGGTACATGATGGGTTTCGACATGAATGTAACGGCATTCAATGTCGCTTTGGCGAGCACGGTTCAGGGCCTTGCCGTGGGAATTCTGTGGGTACCGCTGACCGTCGCGACCTTTGCCACGATTGATCCGCGATACCTGGCCGAAACCATGTCGGTGTTCCACCTGCTGCGCAATATCGGCAGCAGTATCTTCATTTCGCTCAGCGTGACGATCCTGATCCGGACCTCGAACATGAACTACGCGCGATTTACGGAATTCATTTCGCCGTTCAACCCGCTGCTGGCCTACCCGCAGAATGTGGAAAAATTCGATATTGGCGGTATATCCGGCCTCGCGGCGATCAGCGTGGAACTGGACAGGCAGGCCGACATGATCGGTTTCCTGAATGCCTTCGGGGCATTTACACTCGCCAGCATTATTGCCGTGCCGCTTGTCCTTCTGGTACGCAAGCCACCCAAATCCAACTGAGGCAATCCAGGGTATCTGTCCGATGATCACTGTTTATGGCATCAAGAATTGCGACACCTGCCGCGCAGCGCGCAAATGGCTGGACGAAGAAGGCCTGGCGCACCGGTTCCACGACTTCCGGGCCGATGGGCTTGATTCCCAAACGCTTGCCGCATGGACCACGAGCCTTGGCTGGGAGGCGCTGCTGAACCGGCGCGGCACCACCCGGCGTAACCTGCCGGAAGCGGACAAGGAGGATATCGGACCGGAATCCGCCGTAAAACTGATGCTCGCCAATCCGACACTGATAAAGCGACCGGTTTTTGACCTGGACGGCGCCTTCGTAGTCGGTTTCAAGGAAGCGGAGAAGGCGCGGATCCGGCAAGCACAGCACGCCTAACGCGAACAAACGCTGTTCCCATTGCCATGCCAACATGCGAGAATCACCGGATGACAGAAAACAATTTCTATAGTGGGGCAGGCGTCAACCGTGCCGGCCCGCTGCGCCCCGATGCCGACTGGGTCCGTGGCCGTGTGACATCGTCAGACGCCCGAATTCTGCCGATCTGGCGGGAAAAGAACCTCATCGCCTTTGCCGACGGGTCGCAGGGCGAGCCGCGCATGGCGTGGATTACCGCCGAGGACGCCGCCGCACTGGCCGACGACAATCCGAATATTATCCTGCTGGGCGAGCGGGAGGGCACCTCATTTTTCGCAATCGACCTGTCGCATCTCGAAAACCCGGCGACCGTGCCCGCCCTGTCGCATGGCATGTTTGTCGGCCTGCGCGACGTCGGCGGCATGCTGGATCGGGCCGACGGGGCGCTTCTGGCCTATGCCAAGGGACTGATACACTGGCATGAACGCCACCCGTTCTGTTCGCGCTGTGGCAGCCGGTCCGACATCAAGGATGCCGGCCATGTACGCGTCTGCGCCAATCCGGACTGCAAGACATCGCATTTCCCGCGCACGGATCCCGCCGTCATCATGCTCGTGCATATGGGCGACCGCTGCGTCCTGGCGCATAACAGGCGCAATCCGCAGAAAATGTTTTCCACCCTGGCGGGCTTCGTTGAGCCTGGCGAAAGCCTGGAAGAAGCCGTCGCCCGTGAGGTGGAGGAAGAAGTCGGCATCCGGGTCGGCAGCGTTCGCTACCATTCCTCCCAGCCCTGGCCGTTCCCGGGAAATATCATGCTTGGCTTCCATACCGAGGCCATATCGACCGATATCGTCGTCCAGGAATCCGAACTGGTGGAGGCACGCTGGTTCGAGAAGGAAAAAATACTGAATGCCGCCAAATACGGGCTGCAGCTTTCAAGGCCGGAATCCATCTCCCGCCGGCTGATCGACGACTGGATGCATGACCGCGTATAGACGGCAATACGGATAACAGGCGCGACGACACGGTAAGGATTTGAAAACATTATCGGTGAGGCTGGATCCTGTTTGGCCATAATATCTGGCTGCGCAGGATTTCCATTGGACAGATAGGTTTGTTTACCCCATTATTCGGCCGCTATGAGAACCAGTGCATTGATAATGAAGAACTATTTATCCAATTCAAGTGTGGGTATCGCACCCCTGCAAACCCGGTTGCGCATAGGGGCAATCGTCGCGGTTCTGGCTCTCTTGGCTTTTGTCGCCCCGCAACCGGCCTTGGCGGACGATGCAAAGCCCGTATCCTACGCCGATGAACGGTATTACGACCCCTTCGAGCCCGTGAATCGGGTATTTTTCCGGTTCAATCAGGTATTCGACGAACTGCTGCTGAAGCCCGTGGCGCGCCTGTACATTATGGTCGTGCCTGACGGCGGCCGCGTCATCGTGACAAATGTCATCAACAACCTCAAATCGCCGGTCATCCTGGCAAACGATTTGCTGCAGGGCGACCTGGATCGGGCACAAAACACAATTGCCCGGTTCAT
>JAQCHR010000288.1 GCA_027619655.1 Pseudomonadota bacterium | reverse complement strand
TGCTGGGCGGCATCGGCGGCGCAGTCCAGTACCTGGTCATCAAGGCGCTGCAATATGCCCCCGCCGCGATCACCGCCCCCTTCGCCTATGGGCAGCTGATCGGCGCGACCATCCTGGGCTATTTCTTCTTTGGTGACTTTCCCGACAGCTGGACATGGGTCGGCGCCGCCATCATCGTCGCCAGCGGCGTCTATGTCGCCTATCGCGAACGGGTCAGGGCCACGGAAAAAGATCAAACGAATCAGTCGTAGCCGACGTCCGCCGCCCGGAAGGCCGCCTGCAGGTCATCCGCCATGACGGCGACATCGGCGCAGACCGCGTAGCGCAGATAGTCGCCGAAATGCACGCCGACCACACCGGTATTGTCGATCATCGCGAAGTTGAAATCCTCCGCCCCCGCCATTCTGCGGCCAAACGCGCGGGCCGGCGCCTCCCATAGCGTATAGAAACCGGCCCGGGGTTCGATCGCCAGCTTCATGCCGCAATCGCGCATCAGCGCCGACAGCAGGTCGAGCCGTTCCCGGTACATCGCCCGGTACCCCGCGATGCTGGCCTGGTCGGTTTCCAGCGCCGCCAGCGCGCCCGCCGCCATCGGCGCGACGATCCCCGCATCGGTCTTGCCCTTGACCTCGCCCGTATCCGCGATGAAATCGGGCGAGCCGACCATGGCGCCGACATGCCAGCCAGTGCCATTGCCGATCAGCTTCGCCGCCGTATACCCCTCGGCCCAGGACAGGTCCGGGAATTCCACGGCGACCTGCGCCAAAGTCGCGCAGTCGGGATCGTGGCTCAGCGAATAATAGGCGGCGTCGTTGAACAGCCGGATTTCATGGTCGCTGCAATACTGGCACAGCGCCCGGAACCAGTCCGCCGAGGCGACCTGCCCGGACGGGTTGTGCGGATAATTGGTCATGACCAGGCTGGTATCGGGCCGGATGTCGCCCGTCGCGAAGCGGAAGGCATTGGCCGAATTCAGCGGCAGGGCGTAATGCGTGACATTGACGTGATAGGCGCACCAGTCCGCCGGGATCGGATAGCCGGGTTTGGTCATGGTCGCGACCGTCACCGGCTGCAGCGCGCAGCCGCAGGCCAGCGGCAGAAGCCCGAGGATCGGTTTGATGCCGGGGATCGGCAGATAGGCAACGCCTTCCGTCGGCAGCGGGCGCGGCAGATGCGCATTGACGAAGCGCTCCGAAAAGCCGGGCACCGCCGGGCTGGCATTGTACTGATACGCATGCATCGCCTCATTATCGCTCATCACCGCGTCGCGCGCCGCCTGCCGCGCGCTCAGCAGCGCCGGCCCCTTCGGTTCGCCGATGGACAGGTCGAGCAGCCGGACGCCCTGCGCCTCAGCTTCGGATCGCTTGGCGCGGATCTTCTGGAAGATGTTCGCCCCACCCTGCGGCAGCCTGGATCGTTGCATATGCGGAAACTCCGTTGAAAACCCGGCGGCTTCAGAAAAACAGCGTCAGGTTCTTGGCCTGCAGCACGCTCTGGTCGAGGAAGATTTCGCGCGCGGCGATCTTGAATGAATCGCCTTCAGGACGCAGTCGGTCACGGCGCTTGCCGACAAAGAAATCCGTCTCCGTCTCGTTGCGGTTGCGGTAGATGAAGAAGCGGCAATGCGCGTCGATCAGCCCGTCGTCGGCTTCGGCGACGCGCAGGTTGGCAACCATGTGGCTGGTGCGGGACACCGGCTCTTCCGCCCAGTGCAGCCCGGTCATGATCTGCTCGACCCGCTGCTCCAGTTCGAATTTCCCTTCGTCGAACCAGTTCAGGTCGGTGCCTTCCTTCGTGTATTCCCCGTCCCATCTGCCCATCTCGCGGTTGCAGGCGACGGGCATCCAGTAGCGGATATCCGCATCCAGCAGGGCGAGCCATTCGCGGAACCGGCGCGTATCCAGCAGCTCGGCCTCCGCGATGTAGAACTGCTCCACCCGGTGGTGGAGGACGATCTGCGCCAGCACGGCGCTATCCGGTGCCCCGTCCATGGCCGACGCTATTCCGCCGCCTGCAGCGGCTTGCGCTGGAATGGCGGGCGGTCCATGTCGCGCGCCCAGCGGCCGTAATAGGCGCGCTGGTTCTGTTCCGAGACATCCTCGGTCGCGTAAATCTCGCCGCCCAGCCAGGAGACCGGCCAGCCCTTGCGCTCATGCCCAATGCCCATGCCGTAATGGAAGTCATGGCGTTTCGCGATGGTGCCCCGCGCGCCTTCATGCGCCGAGCTCCAGTTTTCCATGTCGTCCTGTTCGGTCAGCCCGGATGGTCCCTGGTAGCGGATGACGTAATGGCGCAGCACGTTTTTCACCTCGTCCGGCGCGGCCTTCGGCGCCAGGAAGATGCGCCAGATTTCGGTTTCATGCGGGCCGGAGGGATGCCAGGTACCCATGCTCTGCACCCCGTTGGAATAGGACACGTTCGGGAAGATCGTGCCGCCATGCCCGTACCAGCGCGCCTTTTCGCCCAGCTTCGCCTGGCGCTTTGCATAACAGTCGCGGAAATAATCCTCGACCACCGCCATCTCCTGATAGGTCGGCACGTAGTCGTAGTCATCCTTGAACAGCTCGCCGCGCGCGTTGTGGCCTTCCTGTGTCAGGATGTTCAGCTTGTGGACCGCGCGCGTTTTCGACACCGTGTCATAGGTATGCCGGCCCTTGGTGCCGGCGGGCGACAGCACCACCGCATCGACGGAGGCATGGCTGGGATTGTGGTAGTAGTCGCCGCCGAAATTTTCCGCGCCGAATTTCCAGTTGCACGGCACCTTCCATTTGAACACGCCGCCGAAGGCCTCCCAGTCGCCATGGGTCCCGTCGGGCAGTTCGCAGTAATCGTCGAAATAGAAACGCAGGTCGCCGAGGTAATCCTCGAATGCCGGCGTCTCCTCATCCCAGCAGGCGAAGACATAGCCGTGATAGCTGGCGACGCGCGCCTCGATCAGCCCCCATTGCGAGCGGTCGAGGTCGTTGTGGTAGCCGCTTTCCAGCTTCGGCACGCCGATCAGTTCGCCCTCGTCCGAAAATACCCAGGCATGAAACGGACAGGCGAACTTGCGCGAATTGCCGCTGTCATAGCGGCAGACCCGCATGCCCCGATGGCGACAGTTGTTGAGGAAGACATGCAGCCGGCCGTGCCGGTCGCGGTTGAAGATGACCGATTCCTCGCCCATCCGGCCGAGCATGTAGTCGCCCGGTTCCGGCACATGGCTTTCATGACCGACGAACAGCCAGGACCGCGCGAAGATGCGCTCCAGCTCGTCATCGTAAATGGACTGGCTGGTGAATATCTCCCGGCTGATCCGCCCCTTGTCCAGGTTGACCAGACCGCCCGTATACCGCCGCGCACCGCTGCCGCTCATTGCGATGGCCTCCCGCATCACATTCGCATGTCCGAACATAGCGATACAGGCGGTTGCGCGGCAATAGCGGCACGGCGGCCGAACCCTTACGGGCGGTTGCCCCGCCACCGGATCGTATTAGAATGTGCCTGTTCGCATGACGGAGGGGGAGTACGCAGCATGACCATCGAATCGCCAATCTGGCCGTCGCAACTCGACCATCTGCGGCTCAACTCGGACGACCCGGCGATGCTCGCCGACTATTACGCCACGGTATTCGGTTTTCACCGCTCCCCCTTCGAGGGTGACACCACCCTGCTGCAGGGGCCGGGGCGGCGGCTCGTGATCGGCGGCGGTGCGCCGGGCGAGCGGCCCTATCACGGCTACCGGGTGCAGAGCCGCCGGCAGCTAGAAGACATCCGCGACTTCGTGCAGGGACAGGGATTGAACACCGAACCCTCGCCATCCCCCGTTTTCGAACCGGACGCCGTGGCGGTGCGCGACCCCGATGGCTGGCTCAGCGTCTTCGGCCTGCCGCGCCGCGACCTGCCGTCACACAAGGCGGTCAATACGCCGTCGGCGCTGAACCTTTCGGGGCGGCTGCAGCATGTCGTCGTCGCTACGAACAACCTGGCCCCGATGATGCAGTTTTATGGAAACGTGCTGGGGTATGTCGCGTCGGATTACTGCGCAGCCGATATCAACGATCCGTCAACCCGCAAGATCGCATTTTATCGGTCCGACCCGGAACACCACAGTTTCGCCGTGTTCGGCGCATCCGAGGTCCGGCCGGATCACCATGCCTATGAAGCGGATTCATGGAACGATATCCGCGACTGGGCGGACCACATGGCGTCGCTGAATATCAAGCTGTGGTGGGGGCCGGGACGCCATGGCCCCGGCAACAACCTGTTCTTCATGATCAAGGATCCGCACGGCAACCAGGTGGAGATCTCCGCCGAACTGGAAAACCTGCCGCGCGAAATGGCGGCCCGGGTCTGGCCGCTTGAGGAACGCTCGCTGAACCTGTGGGGCCCCGGCTGGATCAGAGATTAGCGACCATTGCCGGTTCGACTTCCTCCATGAACGGTTCCAGCACCGTCGTCCGGCGCAGGACGCGGCTTTCATGGGCGGTATCGAAGGGCGTGGCGCGGTGCAGCACGCAGCGATTGTCCCACATGACCAGGTCGCGCCGCCGCCAGCGGTGCCGGTAGATCAGTTGCGGCGCCGTCGCGCGTTCATTCAGGTCCGCGACCAGCGCGCGCCCTTCCGCTTCCGGCATGCCGGCGGCATAGGCGGCGTGTTCGCCCAGATACAGCGCGGTGCGGCCCGTTGCGGGATGGACCCGGACGATGGGATGCTCCACCGGCGGCGCGGCGGCACGCTGTTCCGCCGTCATCTGGACCCGCGCCCCGGAACGACGCCGGGAATCGTTCAGGTCATGGACAGCGGTCATATTCGCGATTCGCGACCGTGTGGCGTTGTCGAGTTCGTCATAGGCCGTATACATGTCGGCGAACAGCGTATCGCCGCCTTCGCTGGGAATCTGCAGCGCATACAGCATGGTAATGGCGCCGGTCCGGTGCGACCAAGACCCGTCCGTATGCCAGATCATCGCGCCCGGATCCGGGTGCTCGCCCGTCGGCCGGCCGTCCCTGTCCAGGTTGCTGATCACGAAAATACCGGGGTCTACGCCGCGATACTGGCTCAGCACATGCTCCTGGATGTCGCCAAAATACCGGCTCAGCGTAATCTGCTGCCGTTCGTCGAGCCCCAGGTCGCGGAACACCAGCACCTGATGCTCCAGCAACGCCGCCTCGATCACCTTGAACAGCGCCTCACCGGAAAATCTGGTAAAGTCCAGGCCCGTTATCCGCGCTCCGAAAGGACCACTGAGGGGTGCGATATTGAAACAGCGCTTTCCCGCAACCATGACCGGCGGCATTGTTTTCCTCCCTCGGAATTTCCGCCCAAACCGGGGCGGATTCATCATTTTAACGCTTCAATAGGGCAATAGTTCACTGGCGGCAGACTGCGCGCGGGGCAGCCGCCCAAAATATCATTCCACTCAAACCATACGAAAGCCCGCCAACAATACGGGCGATCATTTTCGCGAACAAGCTGAATGATGATCTGA
>JAQCHR010000287.1 GCA_027619655.1 Pseudomonadota bacterium | reverse complement strand
CTGGTCGGGGGCGCCCGCTGAACCCCGATGCAACCAGGTTGATATTCACGACACAGGAGACAGACGACAATGCCCGAGACCGGCGACAAGGCACCAGAGTTCAATTCAACGACAGATGGCGGCGGCGCGATATCCCTGAAGGATTTCCGCGGTAAGCCCGTGATCCTGTATTTTTATCCGAAGGACAGCACCCCCGGCTGCACGCAGGAAGCCTGCGATTTCCGCGACGCAATGCCGGCCCTGTCGAAATCCGGCGCGGCCGTCATCGGCGTATCGAAGGACAGCGTCAAACGGCACGACAATTTCAAGGCCAAGCAGGAACTGAATTTTCCCCTGGTCGCGGATGAATCGGGCGAAATCTGCGAGGCTTATGGCGTCTGGGTGGAAAAGAAACTGTTTGGCCGCGTCTATATGGGTATCGAGCGGGCGACCTTCCTGATCGACGCCAAGGGCATCATTCGCCGGGTCTGGCACAAGGTGAAGGTCAAGGGGCATGTCGCGGAGGTACAGGCGGCGCTGGGCGAGCTTTAGACCCATCAGGGACAAGATTTGGGGTGTCGCGCGCCACGCCGTCGCGTAAGATCAGCGCCAAACGGACAACAATCGATTTACAGGGGAGAAGACAATGAAACTGCTGCGTTATGGACGGGCCGGATCCGAAAAACCGGGGATGCTGGATAGCGACGGCGCGATCCGCGACCTGTCGGGCGTGATTGGCGATGTCGCCGGCAAAGTACTGCTGCCGGCCTCGCTGGCAAAACTGAAAAAACTGGACCCCGCCTCGCTGCCCAAGGTCCGCGGCAAGCCGCGCATGGGCCCCTGCGTCGGCAATATTGGCAAGTTCATCTGCATCGGCCTGAATTATTCGGACCATGCAGCGGAAACCGGCGGTGAGGTCCCCTCCGAACCGATCATGTTCATGAAGGCGAACAGCGCGATTTCCGGCCCCAATGACGACGTCATCATTCCGCGCGGTTCGGAACAGACCGACTGGGAAGTCGAACTGGCCTTCGTCATCGGCAAGCCGGGCAAGTATATCGACAAGGACAAGGCGCTGGACCATGTCGCCGGATACTGCATCGTCAACGATGTGTCGGAGCGCGATTTCCAGATCCGCCGCCAGGGCCAGTGGACCAAGGGCAAGAGCTGCGACACGTTCGGCCCCGTCGGCCCCTGGCTGGTCACGAAGGACGAGGTCGCCGACCCGCAGGCGCTGCCGCTGTGGACCGAAGTCAACGGCCACCGCTACCAGAACGGCAATACGAACACGATGGTGTACGGCGTCGCCTACCTGGTCAATTACCTCAGCCAGTTCATGACCCTGAACAGTGGCGACGTGATCGCCACCGGCACGCCGCCGGGTGTTGGCATGGGCCAGAAGCCGCGTGTCTTCCTGAAGCCGGGCGACGTCATGCGGCTTGGCATCGACGGGTTGGGCAAACAGCAGCAGAAGCTGGTTGCCGACAAGTAATCCCGAACACGGACGGCCTGCGGACTGGGGCGACATCACCCTGACGCAGGCCGCCTGCCGAATACTCGAAACCGCCTCGCCCGCGGCGAAATCGATCCGCAGCCGCGAAACGGCGGCGGCGTGGCGCCACGGCGCCATTGCCGAAATCGGCGCGGTCCCGCCGCCGGATCGTCCCGCCCGACCCGACCATCCCGTTCTGAAGCATCCATCGGAAATGCCGCGCCGCCGGGGCGCCGCTGGCCGGGTCGCCCTGCTGCACGCGATCGCCCATATCGAACTGAATGCCATCGACCTGGCCTGGGACATGATCGCCCGCTTCGCCAGCCCCGACCTGCCCCGGGCCTTTTACGACGACTGGGTCATGGTCGGCGACGAGGAAGCGAAACACTTCACCCTGCTGAGCACCCGTCTCGCCGAACTGGAAGCTGCCTATGGCGACCTGCCGGCGCATGACGGGCTCTGGCAATCGGCGCAGGAAACCGCGCATGACGTTCTGGCCCGGCTGGCGGTGGCGCCGCTGGTGCTGGAAGCGCGTGGCCTAGACGTCACCCCGGTCATGATCGAAAAACTGGACAAGGCCGGCGATATCGAAAGCGCCCGGATCCTCCGCATCATCCTGGCGGAGGAGGTGGGCCATGTCGCCGCGGGATGGCGCTGGTTCGGCCATATCGCAACCGCACGGGGGCTCGACCCGGCGCCGGCGTTTCAGGCGCTGGTCCGACGCTACTACCGCGGCACCGTCAGGCCGCCCTTCAACCGGGCAAGCCGGGAGGCCGCCGGTTTCAGCGCCGCCTGGTATGAGCCGCTCGCCGAACCGGAATCGCCGGCCTGAGCGCTACAGGGCCGATTTGTCGGCGCGCTTCGTGCCGGCGCGGGCGGCCAGCGCCGCTTCCAGAAACGGATCAAGATCGCCGTCCAACACACTCTGTGCATTGCTAGTTTCGGCTTCAGTCCGCAGATCCTTCACCATCTGATACGGGTGCAATACGTAGGAGCGGATCTGGTGCCCCCAGCCGATATCCGACTTCGCTTCATGCTCGGCCCGGGATTCTTCCTCGCGGCGGGTCAGTTCCCGCTCATAGAGGCGCGCCTTCAGCATCTTCATGGCGCTGGCGCGGTTCTTGTGCTGCGAACGGTCGTTCTGGCACTGCACGACAACGCCGGTCGGTTCATGGGTGATCCGCACCGCGCTGTCCGTCCGGTTGACGTGCTGCCCGCCTGCGCCCGAGGCCCGATAGGTATCGATGCGCAGGTCCTTTTCCTGGATATCGATTTCAATGGCGTCATCGACCACCGGATACACATCGACCGACGCAAAGCTGGTATGGCGGCGCGACGCCGCGTCATAGGGCGATATCCGCACCAGGCGATGGACGCCGGCTTCGGTCTTCAGCCAGCCATAGGCATTGTCGCCGCTGATCCGGATCGTCGCCGATTTCAGCCCGGCCTCTTCGCCTTGCGACTCTTCCATCAACTCGACCTTGCAGCCATGCTGCTCCGCCCAGCGCATGTACATCCGCAACAGCATTTCGGCCCAGTCCTGCGACTCGGTGCCGCCGGCGCCGGCATGCACTTCCAGGAAACTGTCATTGCCATCGGCTTCGCCGGATAGCAGGCTTTCCAGTTCCTTGCGGGATACTTCCTCATGCAGCGCCACAAGAGCCGCTTCCGCTTCGGCCAGCACCTCGGCGTCACCTTCCAGCTCCGCCAGGTCGATCATCTCGATCTGGTCGCGCACGCTCTGGTCGATGCCGGTAATCGTGCCGATCGCGCCTTCCAGGCGGTTACGCTCCCGCATGACCTTCTGCGCTTCCTCCGGGTCGTTCCAGAATTCCGGCGCCTCGGTCGATGCGTTCAGTTCTTCCAGGCGAAGTTTTGCCGCATCAAGGTCAAAGAGACCTCCTCAGCAGTTTCAGCGACTGCTCGATTTGATCCACCAGCGACTGCATTTCCGCCCGCATCGTATTTCCCCTTGGTTCAACAACCCGTACCGCAAGCCGTGTAGGAAATTACGGCGCGCTACGCAAGTCACGCGTCCTCAGTATTTTCCGCCAACCTCCGACGCGCCGGGATCCTGCAGCCCGTAGCCGCCATCGGACCCGTCGATAACCTCGCTGCCGTCATCCGATTCGCTGCCCGACCGGAATGCCTCGAGAATAACGCGCTTGTCGCCCGGACGGGCCAGCCGCCCCGAGTCCAGATCGATACGGACAAGCCGGATATCCTGCGGCACACGGAACGGAATGGCCGGCGTGTTCTCCAGCGCCTTTGCCATGAAATCCCGGAATATCGGCGCCGCGATTGCCGATCCCGTCTCGCGCCGGCCCAGCGGTCGCGGATTATCGAACCCGGTGAAGACGCCAACCGCCAGATCAGGCGAGAAACCGACAAACCAGCTGTCCATCTCGTCATTCGTGGTGCCGGTCTTGCCCGCCAGCGGCTTGCCGACCTCACTGACCCGCCGCGCCGTCCCGCGCTCGACCACGCCTTCCAGCATGGAAACGATCTGATACGAGGCGGCGGCGCCGGCGACACGCTCCCGCGTATCGGGTAGTCTTGGCGAGGGCTGGCCCGCCCAGTGCGATCCGGCGCATCCCTCACAGGGCCGGGTATCGTGCCGGAACGTCGTAAGGCCGTTGCGGTCCTGGATCCGGTCGATGAATGTCGGCGTGATCCGCTTGCCGCCGTTGACCAGCATCGCATAGGCGGTGGTCAGCTGCAGCAGGGACGTTTCGGCGGCGCCCAGCGCCATGGACAGTTGCTCGGGCATATTATCGACGATCCCGAATCGCTGCGCATAGTCCGACACGGTGTCCATCCCGATCGCGCGCGCCAGCCGGACCGTCATGAGGTTCCGGGATAATTCGATACCCAGCCGCATCGGGCTGGGGCCATAGAACTTGTTCGAATAGTTTGCCGGCTTCCATTTGCCGAGGCCCGGCCCCTGATCCATCACGAAGGGCGCATCCAGGATGCGGGTCGTCGGCTTGTAGCCTTTCTCCAGCGCCGCCAGATAGATGAACGGCTTGAAGGCCGATCCGGTCTGGCGCTGCGCCTGGGTGGCGCGGTTGAATTCACTGGCGGCAAAATCATAGCCGCCGGACAGCGCCAGGACCCTGCCGGTATGGGGGTCGAGCGCCACGATACCGCCCTGGATTTCGGGAATCTGGCGCAGTCCGTACCGGCCGGGCGCCCCGATTGGCAATGGCTGCGCCGCGCTATCCTTGTCCGTTTCAGTTGGCAAAGCCTCGACCATGACCACATCGCCGGGCGTCAGCACATCGGCGGGGGGTTTTAAACTGGGGCCCAGCGTCTGGCCCTCCTGCCAGGCCCGGGCCCAGGTCAGTTCCGACAGGGGAATAACGCCGCTGGACGCGTCGGCGAGGCCGATTTCGGCCCCCTGCGCATCAACCGCGCGTACCATGGCCAGCCGCCAGGACCCGATGCTCGCCGGCGGCGTGACATCCCGCAACCGGACAAGCCAGTCGGCGCCCGTATCCCGCGTCGCCACCGGACCGCGCCAGCCATGCCGCCGGTCATAGTCGATCAGCCCCTCGCGCAGCATCTGGTCGGCAATATTCTGCAGGCGGGAATTCAGCGTCGTCCGGACCGACAGGCCCCCTTCATACAGGCCGGATTCGCCATAGCGTTCGATCAGTTCCCGGCGGACTTCCTCGACAAAAAAATCCGCCTGGACAAACTGCGTCGCCTCCCGCGAAACAACCGTGAGCCGTTCGGCGCGGGCGCTGCGCGCCGCGTCTGCGCTGATATACCCTTCCTCCTCCATGCGGCCGATCACCCAGTTGCGGCGGTCGCGGGCGGCTTCGGCCTTGCGGATCGGATGATAATTGTTCGGCGCCTTCGGCAGGGCGGCCAGATACGCGGCTTCCGCCATCGTCATTTCATCCATCGACTTGTTGAAATAATTCAGCGCCGCCGCCGCAACGCCGTAAGACCCGTAGCCCAGATAGATTTCGTTCAGATAGAGTTCGAGGATGCGATCCTTGGAC
>JAQCHR010000286.1 GCA_027619655.1 Pseudomonadota bacterium | reverse complement strand
CTTGCTCCCGGTGGGGTTTGCAATGCCATCCGCGTTACCGGGGATGCGGTGCGCTCTTACCGCGCCTTTTCACCCTTACCGGCGCGCCTTGCGGCGATGCCGGCGGTACGCTTTCTGTTGCACTTTCCCTGGGGTCGCCCCCGCCGGGCGTTACCCGGCACCGTGTTTCCGTGGAGCCCGGACTTTCCTCCCCCGGCCGCGGTTTCCCACGCCGAAAGGCAGCCATCCGACCGTCTGACAGCTCCTACATAAAGTTCCCTGCGCATGAAAGCCATCGAATCATTTCCAATATCCCTCTGGACGCACACATATTTTTCGTCGCAGACTGGTATACCTGCGGGTTCCCGCAAGAGCGTAATCGTCAAAACGACAAGGGATGAAGCGAATATGAGCGCAGGAGAACGTCTGCCCGGAACACCGATCCCCATGCATAGATGGGCTGGTCATGGCGGAGTCACCATCGCCGGTGACACCTGGGGCGACCCGAACGGACCGCTTGTCGTCCTGCAGCATGGCGGCGGCCAGACCCGCCATGCATGGAAGGGTGCCGGCGAAACGCTGGGGGAAGCGGGCTATCATGCGGTTGCCTTCGACGCGCGCGGGCATGGCGATTCCGACTGGGCGCCGGCCGACCAATACGACCCGGATTTCATGGTCGAGGACCTGCTCTGCGTCGCGAAGGCGCTGGGAAACGAGAACCCCATCCTCGTCGGTGCATCGATGGGCGGGGGCGTCAGCCTGCTCGCCATCGGCAAGAAGCGCGTCGATGCCACGGCGCTGGTGCTGGTCGATATGGCGCCGAAGATCGAAACCGAGGGCGCGCTGAAAATCCGCGATTTCATGAACCAGAAGCCCGACGGCTTCGACAGTCTGGAAGAAGTGGCGGCGGCCATCGCCAACTACCAGCCGCATCGCAAGCGGCCGCGTAACCTGGATGGGTTGGCGAAGAATGTCCGGCTCGGCGCCGACGGCAAATACAAATGGCACTGGGACCCGGCGCGTCGCCGCAGCATGGAAGATATGGAAAACTATCGCAAACGGCTGCATGACTGTGCGGACACGCTGACTCTGCCGACCCTGCTGGTGCGGGGCGGATTGTCCGATGTATTGAGCGAGGACGGCGCGCAGAGCTTCCTGCGGCAATGCCCCCATGCGGAATACGTCAATGTGAAGAACGCGGCGCATATGGTCGCGGGCGATCGCAACGATATTTTCGCCGACTCGGTAATCGAATTCCTCAGTCGTGTCGCGCCGGTGTCCGTTTCGGGCTAAGCCGGTTTCAGCAGTCCGGCCAGCAGGCGGGCGCATTCGGTGTCGGGCTGACCGTCAATGCGGGATGGCCGGAAGTGCCGCTGAAACGCGCTGAGGGCCGCCTCGCTGTCCGGGGCATAGCCATATTGCTGCAACATGGCGGGAATGGCCGCGATATCGGCATCGCGTTCCGCCGGCCAAAAGCCGATGCCTCGGGCCGCCAGGCGCGGCCAGTCGAAAAGCTCCCCCGGATCGGTCTTGCGGTCGGGAGCGATATCCGAATGACCGACCACGTTGCGGGCCGAAATCGGGTGGCGGGCGATGATACTGCTCGCTAGGTCGATCAGCGCCGCCACCTGCGCTTCGGGGAAGGGACGATAGCCGTGTTCGTGGCCCGGATTGACCAGTTCGATACCGATCGAGCGGCTGTTCACATCGCTATGGCCGCGCCAGTGGGCGACGCCGGCATGCCAGGCGCGCCGGGATTCATCCACCAGCCGCAATATTGTGCCGTCTTCGTCGATCATGTAGTGGGCGCTGACCTGCGCCGCCGGATCGCACAGCCGCTCCAGCGCCGCTTCCGCCGTTTTCATGCCGGTATAATGCAGCACCAGCATATCGACGGGTGATCCGGCCATTCGCGGCCCATGATTGGGCGATGGACGATCGGCGATCCCGGGCATGCGGTTTCCCCTACGCGGCGCCTTCCAGCGCCTCCCGCTTCATCTCCACTTCCAGCCAGCGTTCCTCCGCGCTCTGCTTGTCCTGATGCGCGGTATCGAGGCGGGCGGCAGCGCTTTCGAAGGTCTTGCGATCGCGTTCGAACAGGCTGGCATCGGCCAGCGTTTTTTCCAGCGCTGCAATTTCCGCTTCAAGCGCCGCAATCCGCTTTGGCAATTGTTCCAGGTCGGTCTTCTCGCGAAAGCTGAGACGGTCGGTTTTTTCCTTGCGGCGTTCCGGCGCGGCCTGTTTTGGCGGCTCGCGGCGGTGCGGTTCGTCCTCGGCACGGCGCTGTATCAGATAATCGTCATAGCCGCCGGGGTATTCCTGCATGACGCCGTCGCCTTCGACGGCAATAACGCTGGTAACCAGGCGGTTCAGAAAGTCCCGGTCATGGCTGACCAGCAAGACCGTGCCGTCGAACTCGTCCAGCATGTCTTCCAGCAGGTCCAGCGTATCCATGTCCAGGTCGTTGGTCGGTTCGTCCAGCACCATCAGATTGCAGGGTTTCGCGAGGTTTTTGGCCAGCGCGAGCCGATTGCGTTCACCGCCCGATAGGCTGGAAACCGGGCTGCGGGCCTGACCCTCGTCGAACAGGAAGTCCCTCAGATAGGATACGACGTGCCGCGGGGTGTCACCGACGACGACGCTGTCGCCGCCGCCCGGGCATAGCGTATCCCACAGCGAGGCATCGGGATCGAGCGTCGCGCGATGCTGGTCGAAATGGGTCAGCGTGACGCGCGCGCCGTGTTTGACCTTGCCCGAGTCCGGCGCCAGTTCGCCGGTCAGGAGCTTCAGCAGGGTTGTCTTCCCGGCGCCATTGCGGCCGATGATGCCGACCCGGTCGCCGCGCAGGATACGGGTGGAGAAGTCGTTGACGATTGTCACGCCGTCGAAGGATTTCGAAATATGCTCGGCGTCGATCATGATGCGGCCGCTGGCCGGCGCGGCATCGGCCGACAATGCCGCCTTGCGGTCCGGGCGCAACAGGGCGACTCTTTCCTCGCGCAGGGACGCCAGTTTGCGCACGCGGCGCTGGTTGCGGCGCCGGCGTGCGGTGACCCCGCGCAGCATGTATCGTTTTTCCGCTTTCAACTGGGTTTCGACCCGGTTGCGTTCCTGTTCCTGATCGGAAATGACCTGGTCGGACCATTCCTCGAATCCGTCGTACCCGGCATTCAGCCGGTGCATCTTGCCGCCGTCGAGCCAAAGGGTGGCATTGGACAGTTTCGACAGAAAGGTCCGGTCATGGCTGATGACCAGGATGCCGCCGCGATAGCGGGCAAGCTCGTCTTCCAGCCATTCGATGGTGGCCAGGTCCAGATGGTTGGTCGGTTCGTCCAGCAACAGGATGTCCGGTTCGGTCGCCATGGCGCGGGCCAGCGCGGCGCGCCGCCCTTCCCCGCCGGAAAGGGTCGATGCGATCTGCGCGGGGTCCAGTTCCAGCCGGTCCATCATTGCCGCTGCGCGATGGGCTTCGCCGCCGCCGGCTTCCACATAACCGGCAACGGTCTGTCCCTTTTCGGCAACGAAATCCTGCGCCAGATAGGTGATCTGCGTACCCGGCTGTACGAAACGTTCGCCGGCCAGCAGTTCCACCTCGCCGGCGAGGGCTTTCAGCAGTGTCGACTTGCCGCTGCCGTTGCGGCCGACAAGGCAGATCCGCTCGCCGCGCCCGATGGCGACATCGATATCGGTGAACAATGTGCGCGCGCCAAAACCGGCGCTTGCGCTGCGCAGTGCGAGAAGGGGAGTCGCTGCCATGATCAGGTGAACCCGCGTTCCTTCTGGATAACGTCATAGGCGCCGTTGATGGTCGCCAGCTTGCGGTTGGCGACTTCGATGAATTCCTCAGGGACGCCCTGGGCGATCAGCCGGTCGGGATGGTTTTCCCGCACCAGTTTCCGGTAAGCGGCCTTGATGGCGTCAATGCTGGCGTCGCGCGATACGCCGATAAGCTCGTAGGGGTCGTTTTCATCCGGCTTCCGGTTGAGCGAGGTTGCCCGCTTGAACGCCGCCTCGTCGAGTGCGAAGATTCCCGAGATTTCATGCAGGAACCGTTCCTCGGCAGGGTGGATCCTGCCATCGGCATGGGCGATAAAGGCAAGGCAGCTGAGCAGTTCCTCCAGCACGACCGGATTGTCCCGGAACATCCCCGCAAGCTGCTGCGCATAGGGCTCGTAGCCGGCGCTGTCCTTGCGCGCCTGGTTGAAGACCTTGGACACATTGGCGGTTTCGTTCGCCGGGACGCGGAATACCTGCTTGAAGGCGTCAATTTCGTCGCGGGTGACGACGCCGTCGGCCTTCGCCATCTTCGCGCTGAGTACGATAACGCCGATAGTGAAGGCAATCGAACGCGTTGGGTCGCCCGCGTCTTCGCCTTCGGCTTGCGTCGCGCGGTATCGATCGACGGCATGGCCCGCCACGGCACCGATCAGCGCGCCAAGCGGTCCGCCAAGCGCAAATCCGGCCGCGCCGCCCAGAATTTTACCCCAAATGCTCATATAACGGTTTCCTGCCGGCCGAATGGAATTAGCCGCCACCCTCTTTTACCCGGCTGACCTGTGGAATCAAGCCAAGCCTTCCGATGCCGGGCAGTTTTACCGCAAGACTCATCGGATCGATACCGAATGTCAGCCCGATGATATTGACCTCCAGCCCTTCTTCCACCGCGGCCATGATACCAAAAAGACCCATGACGGAAAACTGGTAGCCGGTGCCGCTCGGCGCGCGACCCACCAGCGAGTCGCCCAGATAGTCCTTGCCGATGGCTGTCGGCGGCAGGTCCAGCCGCAACTCGGGGACCGCCTTCGCGACCCAGGCGGTGAAGGTGTTGCTGTTCGGGCCGGGGTAAACGGTGTAGTCGTCCTGCCACGGATAGGCCCGCGCCGCCGCATCGATTTTTTTTATGATGGCATCGACGTCGTCGCCGCGCAGTTCGGCCAGCAGTTCCGGCTTGTTGCCGAACCAGTAGCGGTCGGGAATGCCGTTATGGATGGCGAGGACGCTGTTGCCCCAGCGTTTGCGCCAGCCGATAACCTCATAGATCGTATAGGTCGGTGCGCCAGCCGGCTTGACGGAAATCCAGGTATGCACGCCGAAGGCGCCGCGCCAGCTATAGGTGCGCGCGCCGTAGATATGGACGACGGCTTCGGTTGTCGTGGCCGGATCCGGCGCAATATTCGCCGATTCGCGGCTCGCCCTACGCCAGTCGCCGCCCAAGACGTCCCCTCCCGCCAGCATCATGACCGGCCCTGCCAGCAGGGCGATCAATACCAGTAATGTGCGTTTAACCCACCGCATTTGAACTAGATAGGCCTTCCCGCTTTGGGCGGCAATGTTACCGCTGTAAAATATTTGTGCGTCGCAATGGCCCGATAACCGCACTCTGTGGCTTTTGCATGGCAATCCCCCGCAACCGATTAATTTCCATGTTGATAAATTATCGATAAATCATTTATGTTTTGCACGAATTCATTTTAGAAGAGGACCATGTCATGACCGCAACCGA
>JAQCHR010000285.1 GCA_027619655.1 Pseudomonadota bacterium | reverse complement strand
GTCCCTCCTGGCCGATGAAAACGCCCTGTGCGATGCCACGGGCGGCCACCCGGAGGAAATCGACGCCGCCTTCGCCGCTCATAGTGAAAAATGGCATCCGGCAATGCGCAACCTGGCCGACACGCCGGCCGCGACGATGGACGGCGTCATCGCCAAGCTCCGTATTCTCGCGGCCTCGATGATTGCCGGCCGGGAGACCGTCTATGACGAGGATATTCTCCTGCTCGCCATAGCCGATCTGGAAAGACTGTCCCGGCCGCAAAACTAGAACTGGTTGATCACCCCGCCGTTGATCTGCAGCATCTGGCCGTTGATGAACCCGCCCTGATCCGTCACCAGCAGGTCGACCATCGCCGCGATATCATCCGGTGTGCCGAGCCGTCCGGCCGGGTTGTTCTTGAGCAGCGCCTGATAGCGCGGCGCGGAAACATCCTCGCTGATATCGGGAAAGGTGCCGGGGGAAATGATGTTGGTCGTCACGCCCTGCGGCCCGAATTCCTTCGACAGCGACTTGGTGAGGCCCCACAGCGCGTGCTTGGAAACGCTCACCGCCGCCTTGCCCGCATAGCCCTGCTGCGCATTCATACCGGTGAAATGGATGATACGGCCCCAGCCCTTCGCCAGCATGCCGGGCGCGCAGGCGCGGGCAAGGTGATAGGCGGAGTAGAAATTGGTATCCATGACGTGGTTCCAGTCCGCCTCGCTGGACTTCAGGAAATCGCCATCAGGCCGGATCGCGGCGTTGTTGACCAGCACATCGACGCGGCCGAACCGGTCGATGGCGGATTGCGCCATGGCCTTGACCTTGCTTGCATCGCCGATATCGCAAATCTCGATCATCGATTCCCCGCCGAGTTTCTTGATTTCGCCGGCCACCGCCTCGCAGGCGGCGCGGTCGCGGGAACCGTTGAGCACGATATTGTAGCCGGATGCGGCAAGGTGCAGCGCGATGGCCTTGCCGATATTGCGCCCCGATCCGGTGATCAGTGCGGTTCGTTTGTCCTGAGCCATGAATTGGTCCTCCCGGGAAACGGTTGACAGTCTGTCTGCGGCATTCGGTAGCATCCACGCGCGGCGCTGCCAACGGGAATGTCAACTCTTGAACTCTGCGGCGGGACACCGGCACTATGCGCGCAGTATTCGCGGGAGGGCGGCATGCCGGATTCGGACATTCAGACATACGACTACATCATCGTCGGGGCGGGCTCGGCGGGTTCGGCGGTCGCCCACCGGCTGTCGGCCAACCCGGACCATCGGGTGCTGCTGCTGGAAGCTGGTCCGCCGAGCCATCCGATGTCGCGGTTTCCGTTCGGCGTCCGTTCCCTCATCGCCAATCCCCTCGCCAACTGGTGCTATGCCTCGGAACCCGAAGCGAGCACCAATGGCCGCAAGATTCCCGTACCTCGCGGCAAGCTGCTGGGCGGGTCGAGTTCGATCAACGGGCTGGTCTTCGTGCGCGGCCAGGCGCAGGACTACAACACCTGGGCGCAGATGGGGAACCGGGGCTGGAGCTATGACGACGTGCTGCCGGCCTTCAAGCGGCTGGAAAGCTACGAGGGCGGCGGTGACGATGAATTCCGTGGCCGCGACGGCCCGTTGCGCGTGACCTATCCGGACGAGAAAGGGCCGCTCTATGATGCGCTGATCGAGGCAGCGGGGCAGGTCGGAATCCCGCATGTCGCGGATTATAACGGTGCGTCGCAGGAAGGCATCTCCATGAGCCAGGCGACCATTGCCGGGGGCCGCCGGATGAGCACCGCGCATTGTTACCTGGATCCGATAAAGCATCGGCGAAACCTCACCATCGGCACCGATGCCCTGACCGAAGGGCTGGTGCTGGAGGGCAAGCGCTGCACCGGCGTGCGGTATTCCGTGCAGGGGGAAAGCCGGGAGGCCCGCGCGACCCGCGAGGTCGTGGTCAGTGCCGGGGCGATCAATTCGCCGCAACTGCTGGAACTGTCCGGCATTGGCCAGCCGGAAAGGCTGCGGAAGCTGGGCATAGAGGTGCGCCACGCGCTGGAGGGTGTCGGCGAAAACCTGCGCGACCATTACGCGCCGCGCACCCGTTGGGCGGTCAGTACGCCGGGCATCACCTATAACGACCGGGCGCGCGGCGTAAAGATGGCCGGGCAGGCGCTTCGCTACATGTTCACGCGCAAGGGGCTGATGGGCATCCCTACCGCGCCGATCCGCGCCTTCGTGCGCAGCCGCGAGGGGCTGGAAGCGCCGGACGTGCTGCTGGGTTGGGTGCCGTTGCTGTACGAAACCGGCTACAAGTTGTCGAAACAGCAGGGCTTCACCTGCTACGCCCATGTCATGCGGCCGGAAAGCAAGGGGAGCATTCATATTACCTCTGCCGATCCGCGCAAGCCGCCGGCGATCAGTTTCAACTTCCTGTCCGCGGCACCGGATGCGGAGGTCACCATCCGCGCGATCCGCATCGCCCGCGCCCTGATGACCGCTCCGGCGATGCAGGCGATCGGGACCACCGAAATCGCCCCGGGCGCGGAAAAGGAATCCGATGACGATATCCTGCAATGGGTGAAGGAAGTGGGCGAAACGACCTATCACCCGGTCGGCACCTGCAAGATGGGGCCGGATGAGATGGCGGTCGTCGATGACCGGCTGCGGGTCCGTGGCTTGGAAGGCCTGCGGGTCGCCGATGCCTCGATCATGCCGACCCTGATATCCGGCAACACCAATGCACCGTCGATCATGATCGGCGAGCGGGTGGCGGAAATGATCCTGAACGCAGGGGTTTGACCGTCCGGGGCGGCGGGCGTTCTGGGCAACCGGAAATTAGCGATAAATCTAAAAAGGTAATACAAGTTTAAGAAGTTGGGTCGTACATATCGGGCATGCCGCCCGATCCGATCGCCAAGATAATCAAGAACCACCTGCTGTACCGCATGAACAAGGGCGGTATGCGGGGCAACCTGTCATCGCGGAAGCTGACGGGGCTCAGCCTCGCAGGGTTTGACCTGAAATCGATCATCGCGCCCGGCGCCCAGTTTGGCGGCTGCAATCTGAGCGATACCGACCTTAGCGAAGCCGACCTGTTCGGCGCCACGCTGGAGCGCGCCAACTGCACCCGCACGAATTTCCAGTATGCCGACCTGCGCGGCGCGCGGCTGCACGGCGCCACGCTGGAAGGCGCGAACTTCAACAATGCGGATCTGCGCGCCGGCCGCTACGCCAGCGACCAGCCGGAAACGCCGGTGAATCTTGCCGGGGCGCAGATGGACGGCGCCCAGTTCGCCAGTTCCGACCTGGACCACGCGGACATGTCGGACACCAGCTGCATCGAGTGTAATTTCCGCGGCGCCCAGATGCCGCAGGTCGACCTCACCGGCGCCGATTTGCGGGGGGCGAACCTGAGCAATGCCCGCCTGAAGGGCGCGGTCCTTGCCGGCGCGAACCTGACGGGCGCGGTGCTGGCGGGGGCGTCGCTGGCGGAGGCGGACCTTCGGGATGCCTGCCTGGACGGCGTCGACCTGAGCCAGACCAACATGTCCTTTGCGACCCTGGATGCGCCGGTTGCAAAGCCGGATGACGAACTCGCCATCGTCCTGCGGCAGCATCGCGCCTGGCTGAAGAGCCGCGGGAAAGAAGGGGTTCGTGCGGATTTCACCGGCCTCGACCTCAGCGGGATCGATCTCTCCGGCATCGATTTTTCCGCCGCCGGGCTGGCCGGGGTGTGCCTGGCCGGCGCCCGGCTCAAGGGCTGCACGCTCGCCATGTGCGACCTCTCCGGCGCGAACCTGTTGGGCGCCAACCTGGCCGAGGCCGACCTGCGCGGCGTCAATCTCTCCGATGCGGACCTGAAGGAAGCGAACCTGCGCAAGGCGAATATCGGCGCGCTGGTCATGCAGGACAAGCAGGGCAAGCGCACCTGCAAGGCTGCGCCGTCCAACCTGTCCAATGCGGATTTCACCAGCGCCACGCTGACCGACGCGACGCTCTGCGGCGCTGCGGTGGCGGGCGCCCTGTTCCTCAGCGCCACGCTGGTGCGCGCGGATCTGCGCGGCTGCGACATGACGGCTGCAGATACCGCTGGCGCCAGGATGGAAGGCGCCCGAACGGGATCGCCGGAACCGCTTCCCGAACCGGCTGCGGTCTGACCTTCTGGCCTCTCCGTCCGCTCAGTCGATCACGGCGACGGCTTCGATTTCGACGAAATATTCCGGCGCGGCGAGGCTCTCCACGATGATCAGCGTATTGGCCGGGGGCGGGTCCTGGAAGAACTCTCCCCGCACCTTGCGATAGGCATCGCGGTAGCTGGGATGGGTCAGCAGGGTGGTCAGCTTGGCCACATTGCCCATGCCGCCGCCGCATTCCTGCAGGATGTTGCGCATATTGGTGAGCACCTGGCGAACCTGCGCCTCGATATCGCCGCGCCCGGCCAGGTCGCCATTGATATCCCGGGCGACCTGGCCCGAAAGGTAATACGTGTTCCCCACCTTCGCGACATGGGAATAACCGTCCGTCGGATGGACGCTGGTGAGTTTCAGGATTTCATGCGGCATGGCGGACTCCTCTGTTCGGATCGGCCGACAGGTTCGCGCCTTTCCTGTCGTCCGGTCAATGCCGTCCGGGGTTCACGTGTCGCGCAGGAACGAAAAAACCCGTCCCCGGAAGGGGACGGGTTTCGATGAACGCGATCCGCCGGGACGGCCGCACCGGACTATGGTCCGGCAGGGTCCCGCGGCGGATGAGCGCCGTATCAGTGCATCTTGTTGGCGGCGGCGACGCAGGCGTCATGCGCTGCCTTGTCGTGAATCGCTTCGCATTTCTTCAGGGCTTCATCCTTGGCGCTCGCAAAGGCCGGGGCCGCGACGGACATGCCAAGAGCAATCGCCAGAATTCCAGCTGTCAAACTACGCATCTGCATCTACTCCACTTGAACAAGATAGGCGTGCGGTGCACGCTTCCCGCCACCATTGGCGGACAGATGGACAGTAGCGGAAGGCTGTTTCCAATCCGCTAATAAACATGATGAATTTCCGTTCATCATAGCGGTTCTGCACGAATGCCCGCTATCCAAAGAACCGGTTTTCGGGCCGTGGCAGGCCCAGGTTTTCACGCAGGGTTCGGCCTTCGTATTCGGTGCGGAAAATGCCCCGGCGCTGCAGTTCCGGCACGACCCTGTCGACGAAATCATCCAGCCCGGCGGGCAGGTAGGGGAACATGACGTTGAACCCGTCGGAGCCCTTTTCCATCAGCCAGACCTCCATCTCGTCGGCGATGCTGGCGGGGGTGCCGACCAGCGCGTGCCCCGCATAGCCGCCCATGCGCCCGGCAAGCTGGCGGACGTTCAGCCTTTCCTCCCTGGCCATGCGCAGCACGCGGTCGCGGCCGCTCTTGCTGGCGTTGGTTTCGGGGATCGGCGGCAGCGGCGCGTCGGGATCGAACGCCCGCGCATCCACCCCCAGCGCGATGGACAGCGAGGCGATGCCGCTGTCGTAATGCACCAGGCTGTCCAGC
>JAQCHR010000284.1 GCA_027619655.1 Pseudomonadota bacterium | reverse complement strand
CGTTTTTCCGCCCGTTCGATCTCTAGCGCCCCGGTGACGACCCGGCGCAGCCGGCGAATCTTTTCCCACTTCGCGGCAAGCGCGTCGTCGCGCCAGCTGTCGTCGACTTCGGGAAAGGTGCGCAAATGCACGCTGACGCCAGGGTCATCGCCATGGCGCGACATCCAGGCTTCCTCGGCGGTAAAGCACAAGATCGGCGCCAGCCAGGCGGTCAAATGGTTGAACAAAATGTCGAGTACCGTGCGGCAGGCCCGGCGCGACGACGAGTCGACCGGATCGCAATACAATCCGTCCTTGCGGATATCGAAGAAGAAGGCCGACAATTCGACCGCGCAAAAATTATGCAGCGCGGTCCACAGGGTGTGGAACTCATAGTCGTCGACGCTCTGGCGCACCAATCCGTCGAGTTCCCAAACCCGGTGCAGCACCCATCTTTCGAGTTCCGGCATGTCCGCCACCGCGACCCGCTCGCTATCGTCGAACCCGGCCACACTGCCGAGTAGAAACCGCAAGGTGTTGCGGATCCGGCGGTACAGATCGGACTGATGTTTCAGGATTTCCGGGCCAATGCGCAAATCCTCGGAATAGTCCGAGCTGACCACCCAGAGGCGCAGAATGTCGGCGCCGAATTGGTCGATCACCTGCTGGGGCGCGACGATATTGCCCAGAGATTTCGACATCTTGCGGCCATCCTCGGCCATCACGAAGCCATGGGTGAGCACCGCGTCGTAGGGCGCGCGCCCCCGCGTGCCGGACGATTCCAGCAGCGACGAATGAAACCAGCCGCGATGCTGATCCGACCCTTCGAGGTAGAGCGAGGCGGGCCACTGCAATTCAGGCCGGTCCTCGAGGACGAAACTGTGGGTCGAACCGGACTCGAACCAAACCTCAACGATATCGGAGACCTGCTCGTAGGCATCGGCGTCGTACCCGTCGCCGAGAAAACGCGACGGCGGGCTGGAAAACCAGGCATCGCCGCCGTCGGCCTCGAAGGCGTCCGCGACCCGGTCGAACACCGCCTGGTCGCGCAGAACCTCGCCGGTCTTTTTTTCGACGAATACCGGGATCGGCACGCCCCAGGCGCGCTGGCGCGAGATGCACCAGTCCGGACGCTGCGCGATCATCGAATGCAGCCGGTTCTTGCCGCCTTCGGGATAGAATTTCGTGTCCTCGATCGCCTGCAGCGCCGTGTCGCGCAACCCGTTCGTTTCCATCGAAATGAACCACTGCGTGGTGTTGCGGAAGATCAGCGGCGCCTTCGACCGCCAGGAATGCGGATAGCTGTGGCGCAGCGAACCCTTGGCCAGCAACGCGCCGGCTTCGATCAGCAGCCGGATCACCGTGCCGTTGGCGTTGCCGTCCTTGCCGTCCTCGGTCAGGATCGCCGTCCCGCTCATCAGCGGGATTTCAGGGAAATAGGTACCGTCCTCCGCCACGGTGCGCGGCACTTCCAGCCCGTAGCGCATGCCCAGGATGTAATCGTCCGCGCCATGCCCGGGGGCGATATGCACGAAGCCGGTTCCGGTCTCGTCGGTCACGAAATCCGCCAGCATGACCGGAATATCGAACTCATAGCCCTGCCCGCGCCACGGATGGGCGCAAAGGCTGCCTTCGATCGCCGCGCCCTTGAGCCGGCCCAGTTCGCGATGCCCCGTGATCTTCGCCTTTTCAGCCGTTTCGGCCAGCAGCGCCGCCGCAAGGACCAGCCGGTCGCCCGGCTTCGCCAGGCTGTCCTCTGCGGCCTCCGTCACCTCGATCACGACATAGTCGAATTTTTCGTGGCAGGCGACGCCGCGATTGCCCGGAATGGTCCAGGGGGTCGTCGTCCAGATCACGATATCCGCGCCATCCAGCAGCGGATCCTTCGCCGAAACGACCGGGAAGCGGACCCAGATCGTCGGTGACCGGTGGTCCATGTATTCGACTTCGGCCTCGGCCAGCGCCGTGCGTTCGACAATCGACCACATGACCGGCTTGGAGCCCTTGAACAGCCCGCCATTCATCAGGAACCGGCCGATTTCCCGCGCGATTTTCGCCTCGGCCGCATAGGCCATGGTGGTGTAGGGGTTATCCCAGTCGCCCAGCACACCCAGGCGCTTGAATTCCATGCGCTGGATATCGATCCAGTGCGCGGCGAAATCCCGGCATTCCTTGCGGAATTCGGCAATCGGCACATCGTCCTTGTCGAGGCCCTTTTCGCGGTATCCTTCCTCGATCTTCCATTCGATGGGCAGACCGTGGCAGTCCCAGCCGGGCACGTAATTCGCATCCTTGCCGCGCATCTGCTCGAACCGGTTGATCACGTCCTTCAGGATCTTGTTCAGGGCATGGCCGATATGCAGGTGGCCGTTCGCATAGGGCGGGCCATCATGCAGGATGAAGGGCTCGCGGCCCTTTGACTGCGCGCGCAGTTTCCCCCAGAGGTCCATCGCCTCCCAGCGCGCCAGCAATTCCGGCTCGCGCTGCGGCAAACCCGCCTTCATCGGAAAGTCGGTCTTCGGCAGGAAGACCGTGTCCTTGTAATCCGCGCTCATTGCACGGGCTCCGTTCCTGTAAATATCAAATGGTTTCCGCCAGTTGACGGGCGCGCGATCCTATGCATGACACCGGCCGAGGTCAAGGCGCACCGGCCGCCCGCACCTTGAGTATCCGCCGCGCCGTGGCGCTGTCTTCGGCGATCTGCTTCTGCAGGGCTTCCAGCCCGTCGAACTTGTGGTCGGGGCGCAGGTATTCGATCAGCGCAACCCGGATGTTACGCCCGTAAAGGTCGCCCGCGAAGTCGAACAGGTTCACTTCCAGCAGCAGCCCCTTGCCGTCCACGGTTGGCCGGTCGCCGAAATAGGCCACCCCGTCGATCCATTCGGGCGCACCATTCGGATCAATCGCCGCGCGGACCGCATAGACGCCGAGCGCCGGATGCACGTAGCCGCCGATATCTATATTCGCCGTCGGAAATCCCAGCGTGCGACCCCGCTTCTCGCCATGCTGCACGGTGCCTTCGACCTCAAAAGGCCGGCCCAGCATCGCGGCGGCATGGGCCGGTTTGCCCGCAATGATAGTCTTGCGGATCTGGCTGGATGAATAGGTTTCGCCATCGGCGGAGGCGACCGGGGATATGGTCGTCACACCGAAACCGTTCGGTTCCCCCATGACCCGCAACATCGCCGCATCGCCGCTGCGCTGGCGACCGAAGCGGAAATCGTGCCCGACCACGATATGCCTGGCGTGCAGCCCATCGATCAGCGCCTTCTGTACAAAATCCTCCGCGGCGATCTGCGAGAACGCGACATCGAAATCCAGCACGACAAGGGCATCCACGCCCAGCGCCGCGATCTGCCGTGCCTTGCTGCGCGCCGGCGTCAGGCGGAATGGCGGGTCGTGCGGCCGGAAGAAACTGCGCGGATGCGGCTCGAAGGTCAGCACGACCAGCGGCGCGCCCAGCCGGCCGGCGATTTCGGCACCCTGCCCGATAACCGCCTGGTGGCCGCGATGGACCCCGTCGAAATTGCCCAGGATGACGACGCAATGCTGCACCGCCGCCGGGACGTCACTGATATGCCGCAGAATCTGCATGGCCGCTCCCTTGCGCTGCGCTGTGTAGCCGAAATACCCGCGGAACGAAAGCGTTACGCGGACGCCGTGCGCCGGCCCGGAACGATCATCACCGCCTGGCCGTCGATCACGACCGTATCGCCAACCGTCGCCACTGTTTCCAGCGTGATACGGCGGCTTTCGCGGTTAATATCGACCACGGTCGCGCGCGCCTGGACCGTATCACCCGGCCGAACCGGGGCGCGGAAATTCATATCCTGCTTGACGTAGATACAGCCCGGTCCCGGCAGCTTCATGCCAAGACAGGTCGAAATCAGGCTGCCGGTGAGAAAGCCATGCGCGATCCGCCCCTTGAAGCGCGTCGCCCGCGCATATTCGTCATTGACATGGATCGGGTTCATATCGCCGGACGTACCGGCGAACAGGACGATATCCGCCTCGGTGATCGTCTTGGCGAAGACCGCCGTCATGCCGACCGACAGTTCCTCGATATGGTATCCTTCCAGCGACTCGCTGATTCCGGCCCCGTCCATCCCCTGATCCCCGTTTGCCATGCCTGATTACGCACTCTGTCGGGATTTATAGCGATTCCACCGGGCTGGCAAACCGGGCATGCTTGTGGCGCGGATGCAGGCTGGTGTTATACTGCGGCATGCCCTTGCCGCGCACCTTCAATGCAGGTCCGCATGACCACCAGCACTGTATCGATACGGCCATCGATACAGCGGCGAACCTGTGCGCCGAACGGGGCATCCGGTTCACCCGGATCCGCCAGCGCGTGCTCACGCTGATCTGGGAAACCCACGAACCGATCGGCGCCTATGCGATCCTCGACGCCCTGAAACCCGACTATCCCCGCGCCGCCCCGCCGACCGTCTATCGGGCGCTCGATTTCCTGATCGAGATCGGCCTGATCCACCGGATCGAATCCATGAACGCCTTTGTCGGCTGCACCCATCCGACCGAAAGCCATAGCGGGCAGTTCCTGATCTGCGCGCGGTGCAGCGCCGCCGTCGAGATGGACGATAGCGGGATCGACGATGCGGTCCGCCGGGGTGCGGAACAGATGGGATTCCAGGCGCAGCGCCAGATGATCGAGGTCACCGGCCTGTGCCCGGACTGCCGCGGCGCCGCCGCGGATTGATTCCATGACCGGTACGCAGATGCATGAATCGGGCGAACGCCTGCCGGTCTCCGTATTGACCGGGTTCCTTGGCAGCGGCAAGACAACCGTGCTGGCGCATCTGCTGCGCGATCCGGGCATGGCTGATACCGCCGTCGTGATCAACGAATTCGGTGAAGTCGGGCTGGACCATATGCTGGTCGAATCCTCCAGCGACGATATCACCGTGCTGTCCAGCGGCTGCCTGTGCTGCACGATCCGGGGCGACCTGATCGATACGCTGCGCAACCTGTTCCGCCGCCGGGTCAAGGGCGAGGTGCCGGAATTCAAACGCCTTGTCATTGAAACCACCGGGCTGGCCGACCCCGCGCCGATCCTGCACACGCTGATGACCGACCCGCTGCTGGCTGCGCGCTACCGGCTGGACGGCGTCATCACCACGGTCGACGGCGTGCACGGGCTCGACCAGTTCGACAGACAGTTCGAAACCGTGAAACAGGCCGCCGTCGCCGACCGGCTGCTGATCACCAAGACCGACATGGCAGCGCCGGAAGGGATCGCGGCGCTGAAGGCGCGGCTGGCGACGATCAATCCTGCGGCGGCGGTTCACGAGATTGCCCATGGCACGGTCGATCCCGCCCTGCTGTTCGGCGCCGGGCTGTACAATCCGGCGACCAAGAGCCCGGATGTGGCCCGCTGGCTGAATGAGGAGGCCTATGCCCAGGTTGAAGCCGAACACCACCATGGGCACGACCATCATCACCATGACGTCAACCGGCATGACGACCATATTCGCGCCTTCTGCCTGACCGCAGAGGAGCC
>JAQCHR010000283.1 GCA_027619655.1 Pseudomonadota bacterium | reverse complement strand
GGCCGCGAGGTCCGGCAGGTAGGTCGCGCGCTGCGCTGCGTCGCCATGGTAGAGGAACAGCATTCGGGACTGGAGCTGGCGGGCGAGCCATGAGGTTACGACGCCCATCACACCGCCCTCCGCCGCCATGGTTTCGGCGGCTGCCGCCAGTACCCGGAAACCGCCGCCGGTCCCGCCGAATGCCATGGGCAGGGCGATCCGGGCCAGGCTGGCGGCGCCGATGGCGCGCCAAAGTTCGGGCGGCATGCTGTCGCGGTTGTGCAGGTCGTCATGGCCATCGATTTCGCGACGGGCGAATGCCGTGATCAGGGCGTCAATTACGGCGCTTTGGGCGGCCGTGAGGTCGGGGGCGGGTTCCGGCATGGCGAGCACCATAATCCGCCTGCGGCGTCGTTTAGAGGGCCTGACGCCACAATCCCGCGCGCCCGGCATGGCGCCGGGTGGTGTTTGCGCATGAAGTCAGCACGTTACGTGGTTTTTCTTTGATATGATTACTGTTGAGCGCAGTTGACACCAGTCTGCGGAATGCGTATTTGAACGCCCAGATGGCGGAGTAGCTCAGCTGGTTAGAGCACCGGAATCATAATCCGGGTGTCGGCGGTTCGAGTCCGCCCTCCGCTACCAACCGGTATGCTGCTGCCGGTAGACAGTAGCGATCTTGTCCAGTATGTGGCGGGCTGAGCTAAGTTGTCATCAAGTACGACCGTTCCCCCTGAATATTGGCTTTACCATCCCGGGTTCGCGCCCGGACTCTAAGAACTGTTTCGTGGAGGAACGTTATGCAAGGCACCGTTAAGTGGTTCAATCACCAGAAAGGCTATGGTTTTATCGCGCCGGATGGCGGCGGTAATGACGCCTTTGTTCACATTTCGGCCGTGGAACGCGCCGGCCTTTCCAGCCTCGAAGAAGGCGCGAAGGTCGAGTACGAACTGACCGAAGGCCGCAATGGCAAGGTTGCGGCGGAAGACCTTCGTCTGCTCGACTGATTTCAGGCGACGTGAACAGACCCAGCCGGACCGGATTGTGGTCAGGCTTTTTTTTGTAGCACATTGCGATCAGATTCACATGGCGGTTGGATCGCCAAAGGCGATTCCAACCAACCATGATCTGATCTGGCGCTACATTTCGCTCGGCGCGTGTTCGCCCTTCTGCGCCGTGTAGATGGAGCCGTAGCCGATTTTGTCCCAGTTCGGCGGCACCGGGCAGGGGCGTGGATCCATATGCGGCATGTCGGCGGGTTTGCCGCAGACGATTTCGCCGGTCCTGCTGGTCGGCGACGGGGCGGGCATCCAGGGGAAGGCATCCGCCGAGGAATACACATAGAGCAGCATCGGCCGGGGCTTCGCCGACACGTTCTGGTGCGAGCCATGGACGGTCTGGCAGTTGATCGCGACGACGGTGCCCGCCGGGCCGGCCGATGCCACGGCGCTGCCGGTATCGACCGTTGCCATATCCGCATCGGAAACCGATCCGGTCCAGCTGCCGTCGGGCCCGGTATGCCGGAACAGCGGGCCTTCGTGACTGCCGGGAACGCAGGCCAGCGGCCCCATTTCCGGCGTCACATCGTCCAGGTAAACACCCAGCGTCACGGGGCTGTAATTGGTGTGCGGCCAGGCCTGGATGTCCTGGTGCCATTTCACGACCTCGTCCTTGCCGGGCCATTTGTAGTTCAGCTTGGCGCTGTGGAATTTCACATCGGGCCCGCACAGGTCGGCCGCGATATCCGTAAACACGGATTCGCAGGCGAAACGCCAGAAGTCCGGGTGCCGGTCAATCGTGGCCCGGAGCCGCCGCATCTGCGGATGCTCGGCCGAATGGTTGGGACCGAGGTCGAACGCCTTGTTCGATTTTGCGACGGACCGGCTCTGGTCCAGGAAATCGCCGGCCAGTTCCTGCAGGCGCGCCAGCCACGGGTCGCCGACGATGCTGTCGATGCTGACGAAGCCGTTGGCGAAGTAATCGTCCCGCTGGGCGGCGGTCAGCGCGCGCAACTCGTGTTTGCAGACATCCTCGGGGGTCATGGCGGTTCTCCGTAAATTCAGGCCTTGATCGAATAGCCGCCGTCGATGGGAATGGCGGTGCCGGTCACGAAATCCGAAGCACGGCTGCTCAGGAACACCGCGATGCCGGCGAAATCGTCGACATTGCCCCAGGTGCCGGCGGGCGTCCGGGCCAGCACGCTTTCATACAGCCCCTTGACGACCTGACGGGCGGTCTTGGTCATGTCGGTGTCGATCCAGCCGGGCAGGATGGAATTCGCCTGGATATTGTCCTTCGCCCAGGCGCAGGCCAGCGCCCGGGTCAGCTGCACGATACCGCCCTTGCTGGACGCATAGGGCGCCGCGAATTCCGCACCGAAGATCGACATCATCGAGCCGATATTGATGATCTTGCCGCCGCCGGCCTTTTTCATTTCCGGATAGGCTGCCTGGCAGCAGGCAAAGGCGCTGTTCAGGTTGGTATCGATCACCTTCTTGAATTCGGCCAGGGCATAGTCTTCCGGCTGTTTGCGGATGCTGATGCCCGCATTGTTGACCAGGATGTCCAGCCGGCCGAATTTCTCGACCGCCGAGGCGACCATGGCATGGCAGGATTCCTCGCTGTCCACATCGACCGCGACGAATTCCGCCGTGCCGCCGCGTTCCCGCAGCTCTGCGACGGCGGCCGCGCCCTTGTCCGCATTGCGGGCGGCAACGACGACTGACGCCCCGGCATCGGCCAGTCCCCGGCACATGCCGAGCCCGATGCCGCCATTGCCGCCGGTGACGATGGCGACGCGCCCGTCAAGATCGAACAGCTTCATGGTTCCTCCCCTGGGTATTGTTCTAGCCTGCGCGGTTATACATGATTCCCTGCGCAAGTCGTTCCTGCCGCACCGGATCAAGATTGGGATCAGGCGGGGCGGTCGCCTTTCAGCATCACCCGCTGGTGAATCCGCTTCTGCCCGACGGGAAAATCCATGTTGACCGAATGAATGACGCCGCGATTGTCCCAGAACAGGATGTCGCCGACGCGCCATTCATGCTCATAGCGGTATCGCGGCTGGGTGATCTTTTCATTGATCCAGTCCAGTAGCGCGTCGCTGTCCGCCCGGTCCATATCGACGACCCGGTCGGTCCGGTTGAAGTTGTAATAAATCGCTTTGGTTCCGGTTTCCGGATGGGTGATGACCAGGGGGTGCACGACTTCATGGGTTTCCGATTTTTCCGTCTGCGTCAGGGCCGTGGGCCGGGCCGGGGCGCGCCTGGTATCGTAATTATGAACCGCCTTGAGGTTTTCGAGCCGTTGTTTTTCTGCTTCCGCCAGGTCGGCATAGGCCTTTGCCACATTGCAGAACCGCGTATGGCCGCCGGAATCCGGAATATTGATCGATTGAAGCAGGGTATAGCGGCAGGGTTCCTCCATGAAGGAATCGTCTGTATGCCAGCCGCTCAGGCGGATCATGTGCATATCGTCGGGCTTGTCTTCCGGCTTTTCATAGGTGGTCTCGTGAATGGCGACTTCCGGGGCGACTTCGTCCCGCCTGCGGCGCACAAGCTGCAGTTGGGGTTCGCCGAACTGTTTGGAAAACGCCGCAAATTGCGGCGGCGTCAGCGGCGCGCTGCGCAGGCAAAGCAGGTGGTGGTCCATATAGGCCTGCTTTACCGCGGCAAGGTCTTTGCTGCTCAATGGCCGGGTAAGGTCCAACCCGGTTACCTCCGCGCCCAGGGCGTCACTCAGGGGTCTGATTTCCAGTGTCATGGCGGCTTCCTCGTCTGTGCCGAAACGGGTATCTGAAACGGGCGCAGAGCATCGCACGCGAAATTCCAAACCGTCAAATCACCCCTGCGGCGTTGGCCATCCGGGATAAATACCTTGACACTCCGGGGCGAAAGGCCCATCTCATCGCCTATCGGACCTCGCACTAGCGCAACGCGCGCCTGATTTCATCGGTAGCGCCTTTTTTGCGAAACAATATGTCCGGCAAGTTTCTGTTTCCATTTGCGCATGGGACCAGGGCTAAAAAGCCCTCGGGCGACGGGATTGCACAGGCAATGCCTGCTTCAAGGGCGCAAAAAGGAAATACAATACATTGACATCTCTTAGTTTTGCTGCGCTCGGCCTTGCCGAGCCTCTTCTCCGTGCGCTTGCGCGCGAAAACTACACAACGCCGACCCCGATTCAGGAACAGGCGATCCCCAAACTGCTCGAAGGCGGCGATATCCTCGGCATAGCCCAGACGGGCACCGGGAAGACGGCGGCCTTTGCATTGCCGATTTTGCAGCTTCTGGCTGCGACCGGCACGAAGCCCCGGCCCCGCAAGCCCAGCGTCCTGGTGATGGCGCCGACGCGCGAGCTGGCAATCCAGATCGGCGAAGGGTTCAAGACCTACGGCCAGTTCATGAATATGCGCTACGCCGTGATTTTCGGCGGCGTGGGACAGAGCCCGCAGGTTACGGCCCTGGCCAAAGGGCTGGACGTGCTTATCGCCACGCCGGGCAGGCTGCTCGACCTGATGGGGCAGGGCCATGTAAAGCTCGACGAAACCCATACCCTGGTCCTCGACGAAGCGGACCGGATGCTCGACATGGGGTTCGTGCGCGACGTCCGGAAGATTATCGCGACCATGCCGAAGAAACGCCAGTCGCTGCTGTTTTCGGCCACCATGCCCAACGACGTGGCCAAGCTGTCGCAGGAAATTCTGGTCAAGCCGACCCGGATCGAGGTGACGCCCGCCGCGACGACGGTCGAACTGATCGCACAGAGCGTCTTTCATGTACCCGCGTCGCAGAAGCGCGCGCTGCTGGAAAACCTTCTGGAAGACCCGGCGCTGGCCCGGGTCATTGTCTTCACCCGGACCAAGCATCGCGCCAACCGGGTCGCCGAACATATCGGCAAGGCGGGCGTTACCGCCGAAGCCATCCACGGCAACAAGTCGCAGAATGCGCGGCAGCGGGCCCTGGCGGCGTTTCGCGATGGCAAGGTACGGGTGCTGGTCGCGACCGATATCGCCGCACGCGGGATCGATATCGATGACGTGACCCATGTCGTCAACTTTGAACTGCCGAACGAGCCGGAAAGCTATGTCCACAGGATCGGGCGAACCGCACGTGCGGGCGCAAGTGGAATCGCGCTGTCGTTCTGCGACCAGGAAGAACGGCCTTATCTTCGTGCCATTGAACAGTTGACAGGAGGCCGTCTTACGGTTGTGAATGATCACGCCTATGGCGCGGAAAATCCGGCGGAAGTGGAAAGCTCGAAATCCAAGCCCGCCCCGCAACGTAGGCGACGTCGCCCAAGTCGCGGAAATACCAAACAGGCCGCGTGACGCGGGACAATTTTCGCGATAGATTAATCTTCCACCGAATTCGTACGACCGACAGCCGCCCGAGTTCCTAACAAGCAACCACGCTAAAGTACCAAGGAGTAGTGAATATGCCAGCAGGCACAGTTAAATGGTTCAACCCCCAGAAGGGGTTTGGCTTCATCCAGCCGAATGACGGCGGGAACGATGCATTCGTCCACA
>JAQCHR010000282.1 GCA_027619655.1 Pseudomonadota bacterium | reverse complement strand
GCGGCGCGCAGCCGCACCGAACTGATCGTCGGGCTGGTCCGGCGCGAAGGCCTGACCCTGCGGCAACTGCTGTCGAAGCTGGCCGGGGCGCGCGGGCATTTCCCCTTCGCCGGCACGCCGGAACAGACCGCCGACCTGATCCAGAACTGGTTCGACAACGGCGCGGCCGACGGCTTCAATATCATGCCGCCGGTCCTGCCGAGCATGCTGGACACCTTCATCGAACAGGTCGTTCCGATCCTGCAGCAACGCGGGCTGTTCCGCACGGCCTACGAAGGCACGACGCTGCGCGACCATTACGGGCTGGCGCGCCCGGACGCCGGCTTCGGCGCGGCGGGGGCGCAGGCTGCCGATTAAGCCCTAGACGCCGAAGGTAAAGCTGCTGCCGACATTGGACGTCACCAGCCGGTCGGGCATGCGGCGGCGCATGGCGTCGATGAAATTCGCGCCGGAGCAATGCATCGGCACGACCACGTCGGGGTTCATTTTTTCCAGTTCGTCCACGGTGTGGCTGATATAATCCAGCGGCGCGGGGCCGAGATGGAAGCCGCCGATCACCGCATGCACCCTGTCCACATTGGACACCGCCATGGCGGTGCGGATCGTGTTGATCAGCCCGACATGACCGCAGGACGAGATCACCACCAGCCCCTTGCCCCTGATGATGTAGCAGGTGCCGTGTTCCTCGGGATGCATGTCCTTGACCAGCTTGCCGCTGCGCTCGTCCTCGGTGAAATGGTCTTCGGCTTCTTCGATCAGCGTGCCGCCGCTGACGGTCTCGAACGACTTGCGTTCGATGTAACCCGAGGTGAAGCAGCCGTCGAGCGCATGCGGCGCGGTACAGCAGACCGGGGCGACATGCTGCGCCACCAGCCCCTTGCGGTCGAGGATGCCCCAGGATTCGGGCGGCTGGCCCTTTTCCTGCAGCCATTTCTCGCGGAACACGGCCTCGCCGCCGACATAGAGCGACAGGTCGTCGCGCATATGCGGGCGGTATTGCAGCACGAACCCGTCCAGCCCGCCGAAATGGTCGCGGTGGCCATGGCTGAGGATCAGTCCGTGGAGGCGCCGCGGATCAATGCCGAGCAGGTCGAAATTGCGCTTCAGGATTTCCAGCGTATAGCCGAAATCCAGCAGGTATTGCGCCTTCGCCCCCGCGCTGGACGATTCAAGATGCAGGGACAGCCCCCATTCCGCCGCCAGGGTCGACATCTGCCGCCCCGGCACCTTCTTAATTTGCCGGACTGCCACCGCCGGATGCTCGACCGGCGGCAGGAACCGTTCATAGGAAGAATCGACAACGACCCGGACCGTGAGTTCATCCACGACCGGCGCGGCGAAGGGGGGCTGTCCTGCGGTATTCATGCGGTTCGTTTCCTTATACCGGTTCGATCCGGCTGCGCTTCAGGCGGTCGGTATTGACCCCTTCGATGCGGATCAGTTTCGTCGGCCCGTCGCGCAGCGGCGCGTGAATCGTCCCTTCGGGATAAAGATGCGCATCGCCGGGTTTCAGGTGATAGCTTTTTTCCAGCTTCACCTTCGCGGGTTCGTCGTCATGCGCCGGCGAGACCACCTTCCAGTCGGTCATTTCTGTTTCGCCGACCGCCTGGCCGTAGATCGCCCAGGTCGTGCCGTGATCATGCGGGAAGCCCTTCTTCGCCCCCTTGTAGACATGGGCGCAGATGCAAAAGCCAAGTTCCGGATCCTCATAAATGATATTGCGTTCCTTCTCGGCGGTATCCGGCAGGTATTCCCGGATGAATTCGTCATCCTTCAGCGCCTTCTTCACGCTTTCCAGCACCTTCTTCCGGCCGGCCTGGCCGGGGTCGGCCTTCAGCGCGTCATGGCATTCGGCGGCGAACTTGTTCAGCGTGTAGGTCATGCAACCCTCCTTCTTCATATCACCAGAATGGAATGTATTTCGTCCAGCATATTGCGACGAAGCCGCCCCGCGCAAATTGATCTGGCGCAATTGAAACCGCCGCTCAGTCCGGCGAGGCGATTTCCCCTTCCTTCGGCCAGATGTCGCGCAGGATGCCGAGAAACGCCGCCGCCGCCGGCGTGACCTCGCGGTCCCGGCGAACGATGATCCCCTGGTGCTGCACCATTTCGCCCGACGCGAGCGGCCGCGACCCGACCCCCTCGGGATGGACGCTGGACAGGATCATCGCCGGGGCGATGGCGATTCCCAGCCCTTCCGCCACGAGCCGGAAGGCGGTGGTGAACAGGCCCACCGTATGGCGCGACGACATCTCGATTCCCGACGAGACGATGGCGCTGTCCATAAGTTGCCAGGCGGCGGAATCCGTTGTCATCCGGATCAGCGCCTCGCCATTGATATCCCGCAGCGTCACCGTCTTCCGGCGCAGCAGCCGGTGCCCCCGGGGCAGCACGACGCGGAAGGACTGGTCGCCCAGCGGTTCGCCCGACAGGGGGTCGGTCATGGCGGTCGTGTCACCCAGTCCGAAATCCGCGCCGCCGCCGCGCACCGCTTCAAGCACGCTGGACTGCACCCCTTCCATCAGCCGCATCTCGACGCTGGGAAAGCGGTGCGAATAGGTCCGGATCGCCGCCGGCAGGATGCCCTGCGCGATGGATATCTGTGAGGCGATCACGACCTGCCCGCGCTCCACGAGGGCCAGTTCGCGGATATTGCGCATGCCCAGCCCGATATCGTCCAGCAGCCGTTCGGCCAGCGGAATGAATTCGCGCCCCCGCCGTGGTCAACGCCACCCGGCGCGTGGTGCGCATGAACAGGGCGGCGCCGATGGCATCCTCGGCCCGGCGGACGGTCCGCGTCAGGGTCGGCTGCGAGACCCCGACATCGGCGGCGGCGGCGGCGAAATTACCATAGCGGGCCAGCGACACCAGCGCGCGCAGTTCGCGCACCCCCAGGTCGGGCAATCGGTCATGAATCATGCGGTGCCTCACTAATACGTATTATGCATTAATTTATCGTATCATGTTTTTATTGCATCAATAAACGGCAACGGGATAATGACGCCCATACCCGCCGCACCGTCGCGGCGGCCGAATTTACAACCCGGTTAGATCAAGGAGAGTCAGAATGACCGCTTTCACATGCACGCCCGAACAGCAGCAGGCCCTGCGTCAACTGACTGCCGCCGCCGCGTTTTCCACCATGAAAAGCGGCGAGATGGAGATGGATATCCCCCGCCAGGCAGCCGCGATGCGGGCAGCGTTCACATGCCGTTTCTTCGCGGCGCTCGGCACCGCATTGCAACGCGCCGCCGAGGAACTGGCTACCCCGCCGGTTTCAGCAGGTGCTTCGCGATATTGAGCAGGTGGATCTGGCTGGTGCCCTCGTAGATGCGGGCGGCGCGGACATCGCGGTAGAAGCGTTCGATGCCGCGCCCCTTCACATAGCCCTGGCCGCCGAAGATCTGCACCACCCGGTCGGCGACCCGGCAGCACATTTCCGTCGCCAGGTATTTGCACAGCGACACGTCCATCTGCACATCCTCGCCCCGGTCGCGCTTGCGGGCGGTCTCCAGGATCAGCGCGCGGGTGCTCTCGATGTCCACCTTGCATTCGGCAAGCATCGCCTGTATCAGCTGGTATTCGGCGATGGGTTTGCCGCCCTGATGGCGTTCCAGCGTATAGGCCACCGCTTCGTCCAGCATGCGGATCGCGGGGCCGGTGGATAGCGCGGCCAGGTTGATGCGCTGCTTGTTCAGCGTCTTCATCACTGTACGGAACCCTTCGCCGACCGCGCCGACAACCGCATCGGCGGGCACGCGGCAGTCCTTCAGATAGACCTCGCCGATAGGCGCGCCTTCCTGCCCCATCTTCGGGGTCGAGCCGCTGGTGGTCAGCCCCGGCGTGCCGCGCTCGATCGCAAAGGCCGTGATCCCGGTGGCGCCGCGCGCCCGGCCGTCGGTGCGGGCGAAGACGGTGAACAGGTCGGCGATGGGCGCCAGGGTGATGTAGCGCTTCATGCCGTTCAGCACGTAGCTGCCGTCCGCCTGCTGCACCGCCGTGGTCTGCTGCGCGGTGGCGTCGGAGCCGGCTTCCGGCTCCGTCAGCGCCAGGCAGCCGAGCATCTCCCCCGCCGCGAGCCGTGGCAGGTAGCGGCTTTTCTGTTCGTCGGTGCCGTCCTGGATCAGGCATTCCGAGCCGATCCCCGCATTGGTCGCCCCGACGACGCGGTAGGCGACCGAGCATTGCGTCAGTTCGATGAAGGCCAGCGCCAGTTCCTCGCTGGTCAGGCCGCTGCCGCCGTATTCTTCCGGGATGCTCCAGCCGAACGACCCGAGCGCGCGCATCGCCGCCACGGCCTCGTTCGGCACCCTGTCCTCCGCCTCGGTGCGGTCCTCGTTCGGGATCGCCACGTCGCGCACGAAGGCCCGAGTGCGGTCGAGCAGTTCATCCATCGCATTCCGGTCGCGGATCATCTGGCGCCTCCCCTGTCGCTGTTTCGCCCATTCATGCATAGCGGCGGCGGCGGGAAAAGTGCTATCGACGGCGCCGGTATATTCACCCCGCAGGAGGAACCCGCCCATGACGACCGACACCATCTTCGATGCCGCCGCCCTGACGCGATGGGCGGCCCGCCTGCTGGAAGCGAAGGGCGTCGACGGGGACAAGGCGGTGGCGGTCGCGGAAGTACTGGTGGAGGGCGACCTTCTGGGGCATGACACGCACGGGCTGGCGCTGCTCGGCCCTTATCTGGGCAAGATCGACGAGGGCGACCTGAACCCCGGCGGCGAGATCGAGGTCCTGTCGGACCGGCCTGCCGCGCTGCTGTGGGACGGCCGGAAACTGCCCGGCCCCTGGCTGACCCTGCAAGCCGTGGCGAAGGCGTCCGAACGGGCAAAGCAATACGGCACGGCCACGGTGGTGATCCGTCGGGCCGGGCATATCGCCTGCCTCGCCGCCTATCTGGAAGCGCCGGCGCGGGCCGGCATGCTGGTCGAAATCCATTCCTCCGACCCCTCGGTGAAATCGGTCGCGCCTTTCGGCGGCAGGGAAGCCGTGTTCACGCCGAACCCCATCGGCGTCGGCATCCCCACCGGCACGGACCCGATGCTGGTCGATATCTCCACCTCGATCACCACCAACGGCATGTCGGCCCGCCTGCAGGCGGCGGGACAGCGCTTTCCCGGCAAGTGGCTGCTGGACAATGTGGGCAACCCCACCGACGACCCGAATGTCTTCAGCACCGACCCGCAGGGGACGATCCAGTTGCTGGGCGGCACGGATGCGGGGCACAAGGGTTACGGGCTGACCCTGATGGTCGAGGCGATGACCGGCGGGCTGGCCGGATACGGCCGCGCCGACGGCGTGGCGGGCTGGGGCGCCACCGTGATGGTGCGCGCGACCGACACTTCGGCCTTCGGCGGCCGCGAGGCCTATGACCGGCAGGTCGACTGGGTCGCCGAAGCCTGCGCCGCCAGCCCGGCCATCGACCCCGCCAGCCCGGTCCGCCTGCCGGGCCAGCGCGGGCTGGCGCGCAAGCGCGACGCGCTGGAAAACGGCTTGCGGCTC
>JAQCHR010000281.1 GCA_027619655.1 Pseudomonadota bacterium | reverse complement strand
AGGCAACATCGAGCCGCTCCCGATCGCGGTACCGAATTTCATCGCGTCTGACGACGTTGCCCGCCGGTTCAGCATCGACATCGCCCAGGTCATATCAGACAACCTTGAACGTTCCGGGCTGTTCCGGCCGATCGACAAGCAGGCATTCATCTCCCAGCCGCAAAGCCTGGGGGTGAACCCCCGTTTCGCCAACTGGAAGCCGCTGAATGCCCAGGCGCTGGTCGTCGGTGAGGTCACTATCGAGCCGAATGGCGCTTTAGGGGCTTCGTTCCGGCTGTGGGATGTCTTCGCGGAAAACCAGATGACCGGGCTGAGCCTGACCACCACCCAGGCGAATTGGCGCCGCGTGGCACATATTATCTCCGACACGATCTACGAGCGGATTACCGGCGAGGCCGGCTATTTCGACACGCGTATCGTCTATATCGCCGAGAACGGCCCGTCCGACCGGCGGGTGAAGCGGTTGTCGATCATGGACCAGGACGGTGCCAATCATCGCTTCCTGACCGACGGTAAAAACCTCGTCCTGACGCCGCGCTTCTCGCCGACCCAGCAGGAAATCACCTATCTCGCCTATTTTAACGATCAGCCGCGGGTCTATCTGTTCAATATCGATACCGGCGAGCAGGAATTACTGGGCGACTTTCCGGGCATGACTTTCGCGCCGCGATTCTCGCCCGACGGCGACAGCGTGATCTTGAGTTTCGCCCAGGGTGGAAACTCCGATATCCATGTCATGGATTTGCGCACCCGACGCGTGCGCCAGTTGACCGATAATCCGGCGATCGATACCGGTCCGTCCTATGCGCCCGACGGGCGAAAGATCGTATTCGAATCCGATCGCGGCGGCAGCCAGCAGCTCTATGTCATGAATGCCGACGGCAGCGGGCAGCAACGAATCAGCTTTGGGGATGGCCGCTACGGCACACCGGTGTGGTCGCCGCGGGGTGATCTTATCGCCTTCACCAAGATCTTCCGCGGCACATTCCATATCGGCGTGATGCGGCCCGATGGCAGCGGCGAGCGCCTGTTGACCCAAGGGTTTCTGGTCGAGGGGCCGACCTGGGCGCCGAACGGCCGGGTTCTCATGTTCTTTCGACAGGAAAAGAGTGATGCGCGCGGCCTGGGCGGCACGCCCCGCCTGTTTTCGATCGACCTGACGGGGTTCAACGAACGCGAACTGGGCACCCCGGTCGGAGGTTCGGATCCGGCATGGTCTCCCGGGCCGGTCAGCCAATAGTCTCAGAACCACGAAAGTGACTGAAAATACTTGTCAATTTGCGTGAATATCCCCTTTCGGAAGCTTGATTCCAAAGAAACCGCGACGTATAGTCTAGCAACCTGCGGGCAGGCCTCCATTGGGTCTGTCGGCGGTTGCGCAATAATTCTGCACCGTCAGGTGTGACGCACGATAACTTGTTGTTCCGTAAATCCGGGATTTCGCCAATGGCGGCTTGGAATCGTGATAAATCGGCTTTAAGGAGTCACCCCTGCGATTTTATATTCCCGGCTTGGTGGTAGTGGCCTTTGTTCTCGCCGCCTGCTCCTCTACGGGCGACGACAGTGCCAATACCGGCAGCACCGGCGCGTCCAGCGCTGGCGGCGGCAATCAGACGGCCACAGCGCCGGCCGGTCCCAAGCCCGGTTCCCAGATGGATCTCGAGGTCAATGTCGGCGACCGTGTCTTCTTCGATTTCGACAAGTCGAACCTGTCGGACAACGCCCGCACCGCGGTTGAGCGCTGGGCGGCCTGGCTCAAGAACTACCCGGCCAACAAGGTGATCGTCGAAGGCCATGCGGACGAACGCGGCACGCGCGAATACAACCTGGCGCTCGGCGAGCGTCGCGCGGATTCGGCGCGCGATTATCTGGTCTCCCTCGGTATTGACCCGAACCGGGTGAAGATCGTCAGCTTCGGCAAAGAACGTCCGGCCGTTCCGGGCTCGAACGATAGCGCCTGGGCGCAAAATCGTCGTGCGGTCGTGGTGATCAGTACCAACTAGCGTTCCCAGTCATTATTAAGACGATACGCCCCGGGTGATCCGGGGCGTTTTCGTTTGACCCGGCGTTTCTGTTTTGCCCGGGTGTTTTCGTAACAACGTGCGCCATGCCATAGTTTCGCCGAAATGGGTGGCGACTGTTGCCCGGTGGCTCACAGGCCGCCGATACTCCTTGTCCAATCATCATCAACGGACAGCATCGTCATGTTGAAGCCCCTTCGGATTTTTTTGCCTGCCGGCCTTTCGCTGTTGCTCATCTTGCCGAGCGGCGCGGCGCTGGCGCAGTCGAACGATGTGCGCGGCCTTGCCGATACGGTCTCTCGGCTGGAGCGGCAGTTGCAGGCCCTGGAACGCAATGTGTATCGCGGCGCGCCACCACCCGCGACGACGTCTCAGCCTTCCGCACCCGGCGCGTCAGTTTCGGCTGCTCCGTCGGGAACGGCCTTGTCCAACATTCAGGTCACCACCGACGGCCTCGAGGAGCAGTTGCGTCGGCTGACCGGCCAGGTCGAGCAGCTCGACTTTCAGGTGCGGCAGATTAACCAGCGAATGGACCGGCTGGTGTCGGATGTGGACTTCCGCCTTCAGGCTCTCGAACAGGGCACCGGCTCCGCGACCGCACCGGGCTCGACCCAACCCACCGCGCCGTCCGTGCCGCGGGCGCCCGGTGCGGTGACAATTGATCCTGCCGGCAGCCCCGGTTCACCCCGGGTGTTCGGCACCCTGACGGAGTCGCAATTGCAGGCTGCGGGGGTCGAGACCACGACGGGTGCCGGGCAAACAGCCGCCGTCGATCCGACTGTGCAGGCGCCGCCGTCAACCGCCCTGCCGGCAGGTAGTCCGCGTGATCAGTATGACTTCGCTTATCAGTTCCTGCTGCAGCGTGATTTTGAAAGTGCCGAGACGGCGCTCAGCGCCTTCGTGGCGGCGAACCCCGAAGATGCGCTGGCCGGGAATGCCCAATACTGGTTGGGTGAAACCTTCTATGTCCGTGGCGATTACCCGACGGCAGCGCGTGCCTTCGCGGAGGGGTTCCAGCGCTATCCCGACAGCACCAAGGCGCCGGATAATCTTCTGAAACTCGGCATGTCTCTGGCGCAGCTCGACCAGAGCGCGGATGCCTGTATCACCCTCAAGAAACTGAGGGTTGAGTATCCCGACGCGCCCACCAGCATTGTTCAGCGTGCCGATCGGGAGATCGGTCGGCTGCAGTGCCCTTAGCCGTCCGGCCTGAAATCGTCCATTCGGTGGCGTGCGCCGCCGATGAAGCCGTTGCGCCGATTAGCGCGGCTGAGTTTGCGGCCTGTATGCAACACCTGGGCCGGTTCGAGGCCCGCCCGTATCTCGCGGTCGGCGTTTCGGGAGGACGCGACAGCTTGGCCCTCGTCCTGTTGGCGGCAGAATGGGTGGCCGCGCGGGGTGGGCGTATCATAGCGGTCACGATTGATCATGGCCTGCGCACGGAATCTGCCGCCGAAGCCGCGCAGGTCTCGGCATGGATGGCCCGGCAAGGGATTTCCCATCAAACGCTCGCCTGGCAGGATTCTCCGGGGCCTCAAGTTGAGGATAAGGATGCAATCGGGGGCGGCACCGAGGCCGCCGCACGATCTGCGCGATATGCGTTGCTCGAGACCTTCTGTCGGGCACAGGGCATCCTGCATCTACTTGTCGGGCATCATCGTGACGACCAGCTCGAAACGCAGGCGATGCGCCGTGCGCGGGCGAGCGGCGTGTTCGGCCGGGCGGGAATGCCGGCGGTGCGGGAGCTGCCTCACGCGCGGATCTTGCGGCCACTCCTGGATATTCCGCGCGCCCGTGTCACCGCGACCGTGCGGGCGCGCGGACAGGACTGGATTGAGGATCCGAGCAACCGGGATGCGCGGTTTGCCCGTGCCCGGATGCGGATTGCCCAACCAACGTTTCCATCCACCGGGTCGGGTGCAGGTGAGAACACGGCCCTGTTGCGGGTGGTTGCGGAGCGCGAGACCGCCCGGGTCGCGGCGCAGGCTGTCGCTCTTCATCCTGCCGGATTCGCGACACTGAACCCCGCCGTGTTCGATGCGGCAAATCGAGAGACGGGCGTCCGGCTGATCGCCAATCTGGTGACATGCATTGGCGGGCGGATATATGCCCCGCGCGGACCGCGCCTGATCCGGCTGGTCGATAAGTTGATGGCGGGCAGCCTTGGCGGCGGCGCGACCCTTGGCGGCTGTACCGTGCGGTCGGATCGCAGTGGTATGGTGCGTGTTGCACGTGAGCTGGCGGCGATTGAAGCGCCGCGCCATGTGAATGGCGCGGGCGACGTTGTTCGGACACTGCACTGGGACGGGCGTTTCCAGATCCTGTTTCCCGCGGCGCAGGGCGCGGGCGTGGGATCAATGGCCGACCGTGAAACCCTGCTCGGCGCCGTCGGGCATTTTTCTGCTCTTGGCGTACCGGCACACCCGGATTCACCGCGTTATGGCGCATTGCCCCATGCCATTCGGATGGCTTTGCCGGCGATTTCCCGTGATGATTATTTTATTGTCTGTGCGATGCCATTTTCCGAAGAAATGCGCTGCGACGTGGCAATAGCCCGCTTTGCGCCGAAAAATCCCGTTGCCGGTGCCGTTTTCGCAACGGGTTGATAATCATCACACTCGTATTATTAGGATGATTTTCGCATTGCCCTAGGGCACTTGGAGCACCATGTTAGAGCCTGTAAAGGTTCCAATGTAATTTGCAGCATGAATGGTCGCCGAACGAGTTCGGCGGCGCTGGTCCAGATGGTCAGTTGATCGGAGAAGGTCTTTGAACAATTTCGGCAGAAATATTGCGCTGTGGGTCATCATCGCCTTGTTGGTCGTGGCGCTGTTCAACCTGTTTCAGAGTTCGGGCCGACAGGGCGCCGAACAGCAGCTCGCCTTCTCGGATTTCATTGGCCAGGTAGAGAGCAACCAGGTTCTGGATGTCACCATTCAGGGCAACGACATCAAGGGCACGCTGCGCAATGGCACCGCCTTCACGTCCTATGCGCCCAATGACCCCAATCTCGTTTCGACCCTCTCCGAACACGGTGTTCGCATCACGGCAGCGCCGAAGGAGGAAGCGAACTTCCTGGTCCGCACGCTTCTGAGCTGGCTGCCGTTTATCGTCATCGTCGGCATTTGGGTGTTTTTCATGCGCCAGATGCAGGGCGGCGGCGGTCGCGGGGCGATGGGCTTCGGCAAGTCACGCGCCAAGCTTTTGACGGAGAAATCGGGCCGCATCACCTTCGAGGATGTCGCGGGTGTCGAGGAAGCCAAACAGGAGGTCGAGGAAGTCGTCGAATTCCTGCGTGACCCCCAGAAGTTCCAACGGCTGGGTGGAAAGATTCCAAAAGGTGTTCTGCTGGTCGGGCCTCCGGGCACGGGCAAGACGCTGCTGGCACGCGCGATCGCGGGTGAGGCGAATGTTCCGTTCTTCACCATCTCCGGTTCCGACTTCGTCGAGATGTTTGTCGGCGTCGGCGCCAGTCGCGTGCGCGACATGTTCGAGCAGGGCAAGAAAAACGCCCCCTGCATTATTTTTATCGACG
>JAQCHR010000280.1 GCA_027619655.1 Pseudomonadota bacterium | reverse complement strand
ACCACCGGGACCGGGCCAAGCGGCTGGCCGATATCTGCTTCACCCTGAAGGTGGAGGACACCCATCTTGTCAACTACGCGCTCAGGAAACTGCTCAAGGCGGGGCTTGTCGATGCCGCGAAAAGCGGCAAGGAAACCCGTTACACGGCCTCGGATGCGGGCGCGGCCCTGTGCCGCCGCTACCGGCATGTCCGCGAATCCTGCCTGATCGATTCCATGGCGGCGCTGGGCGGCGTCGATAGGGACGAAATCGCCCGCGCCGCCTCGGTCCTGCGCGCGCTGTCGGGCCTCTACGACCAGGCGGCGCGGGCCGCGACGTCGCTATAGGGCCTGTGGAAAACTTTAAAAATCATTGGCTTTGATTGGCATTGATAGGCTTTCTTTGACGATGACCGCTGAAGCGACATCCGCGCCGCGTCACTGAATTCGGTGTCGCTGATCATCGCTTAACATTCCTTATCATCACCCGCTTGTCGTTGCGGCGCTGCGATCCGGCGCCGACCAGAACCCCTTCGGCGGTTGGCATTCACCTGGTCCGATTCAGCGAAGGACAAAAAGGAATAATATCATATATTATTGAAAAAAGCAAGATTTGCGTAACGCTCTGTCCCGATGCATACCCGGTCACCGGTCACCCCGAACCCAGCGCCGCAATCAGGTTCCGGGCGTCGGCACGGGCTTTTTCCGGGGTCAGCTGATGGGTTGCGGCCTGGTAGCGGACCGCCATGTAGTTCGGCAGGGTCTGATGCCGGTCAATCAGTTCGAGCGTCCGGAGGGCGCCGAGCCGGGCCAGGCTTTGGTTCTGGCGTTGGCCGGCCTATCGACCCGCGGCCAGCACCCAGTAATAGAGGTCGGAGCGGCTGATCACGGTCTTGATCGCCCAGTCGGCAACCGCATTGTCGATGCCCGCCGCCTTGTCCGCGAGCAGGAGGTAGCGGTCCTCCGCGAAGGGAAGGTCCTCGAACGCGTCGAGGATCGCCGTCAGCCGCTCGGCCGTCGGCGCCGCGTCCTCCAGTTCGACGAGCATGTCGATCGCCGCCGGGTCGTCCGCCGCGCGGCCGAAATTGGCGGCATTGATGAAACCCTCGTGGTAATGCCGGTTGTCGTCATGGCAGGCGACTGCGGCGCGGAAATCCAGCGACTGGCGCCGCCTGCCCGGTTTTCCGACCGGCGAGGCATGCAGGTGTTCGCCGTGAAACAGCACGGCGTCGCCAAAATCCAGCTCGAATTCCAGCGGGTCGCCGACCTGGGCCAGGGCTTCCGGCGTGCATTCCATCGTGAAGACGGGGTGATGGTAATGTTCGGGAAATACCCGGATCACCTCGTCGACTTCCGTGCTGTGCAGGCAGAACCACAGGTTCATCTGGAACAGATAATGATCCCGGTTGTAGTCACGATGGATCGGCGTCGCATCGGGCGTCACGCGTGAAAATATTTCCGTCTTTCCGGTGGGGGACGTGCGCATGAAGTCGCCGGGTTCGAACAGGCCTGACTGTTTCGCCGCCTCGACGAATTCGGAACCCAGCAGCAGGCGGGGGATGCCGCCGTCGTAGAGGATTGGCGCGGGCAGGTCGATCTGCGCGAACAGGCCGTGCAGCCGCCGCGACCATTCACGCTTTTCGCGAAAGATCTTCACCGCCTGGCTCAGCGCATGGACGGTGTTCATCGACGGCGCGACCGCGTCATCGTAGAAGGCCAGCAGCTCATCGGCGACATTGCCGGCGGGAACCGCGGTCGCCGCCGTTTCAATCAGCGCCCGGCGCCCCTGTATGATTTGTTCCACGCCCCGCAGGATCACTAACGCGCCCTCGGTCAGCGCCTCGAAGACGGGATAGCTTCCGTTGGTGGCCGCGTCGGCGGGGAGGTCGATGATCGGGGGAAATTTCGACAATGCGGGGCGACCTCAAGAAGGTTTGTATCCGGCTGAATGTGCCTGACGCTGAATCAGAAAATTGAGGATTTCATCCAAATAATGGCTAATTTTCCTTTGGTTTGCAACTTCGCTACTAGTTGTGCAGCCGAATCGAGTATTACTGGATGACTTCGCATCGCCATCGATACAGGGCGGGTGCATTTGATTTGACGTTACCTGAAGCGAAAACATCCGGCGATGTTCAGGGTGATTTGCGAAGACACCGCATGAGGCATCGTCCGTCGCAGTTGAACCCGAGTCCGGTGATGGCGCAATCGGCAACAATCGTTGAACGCATTCGCGGTTTGGCCGAAGCGGCGCCGGCGGCCGAGTTCGCGAGCATCGTGCAGGGCGGCGCCAGACGCCGCATCACCCGGGGCGAAGCCTGGCAGGATATCCTGCGGTTTTCCCGCGGGCTGGCCGATGCCGGCGTTGCGCCGGACGAAATTGTCATCGTCATGCTGCCGCATGGCTGGGACCAGCAGGCGAGTTTCCTTGGCGCCATGACGATGGGGGCGGTCCCGAGCTTCATGGCGCCGCCGTCGGAAAACAGGCGCGGCATATCTACTGGGAAAGTCTCGCGGGGCTTGTGGCGCGGATCCGCCCGCGGCTGATCCTCGTGGAGGCCTGGCTTGTGGACGCCATGCGCGCGGCCTGTTCCGGCGTCGATCCGATGATCGTGACGCCGGCGGATATCTACAGCGAAGCGACGGACGATCCCTCCCGCTTTGGCGGGGGTCCGGATTCCGTGGCGCTGCTGCAGCATTCCTCGGGCACCACGGGGCTGAAGAAGGGCGTGGCGTTGACGCATCATGCGATCCTGCAGCAGATCGCGGCCTATGCGGAGCATCTGCGTCTGGATCCGTCGCGGCACCGGGTCGCGACATGGCTGCCGCTGTATCACGATATGGGGCTGATCGCCTGCTTCCTCATGCCGATCACGATGGGCATTCCGTTCACGGGACTGGATCCCTTCGAATGGGTCGCGCGTCCGTGGACCCTGCTGGAAACCGTTGAACAGGACCGATGCACCCATGTCTGGATGCCGAACTTCGCGTTTCACCAGCTTTCCAGAACCCGCGGCGCGCGCCGCTTTTCGCTGGGCCATGTCGAGGCCTTCATCAACTGTTCGAAACCCTGCCGGCCCGAAACCCATGCCCTGTTTACGCAGACCTTTGCGGATTGCGGGGTTGTGCCGGCGCAGTTGCAGGTCTGCTACGCCATGGCGGAAACGGTCTTCGCGGTCACGCAAGGCGATCCTGGCACCGCCCCCCGCGTCCTTGAATCCGCCGCGATCCGGTCCGGTCCCGCGACGTCCGATACGGTCGAACCGGTTGCGGTGCTGTCCGCCGGGCGCGCGATCCGGGGCGTGCGGATCGCCATCCTGTCCGAAGACGGCGCTGCGCTGGCGGATGGCGCAATCGGCGAGATCGCGGTGTCGGCGCCATTCCTCTTTTCCGGATACTATCGCGACCCCGACCGGACGGCCGAAACCCTGCGCGAGGGCTGGTATCACACGCGCGACCTTGGCATGCTGCGCGACGGCGAACTCTACGTGCTTGGCCGGAGCGACGATCTGCTGATCTCGCGCGGGCGGAATTTCCTCGCGCATGAAATCGAATACGCCACGCATGGTATCGACGGGTTGCGCCCGGGACGCAGCGTCGTGTTCGGCTATGACGATCCGGGGCTGGGCACGCAGGCGATTGCGCTAGTTTTCGAAACCGCGGGCGAGGATGCGGCCGTCAACGCGGCGCTTGCCCGGGCGGTCAAGGAACGGGTGTGGCAGGCATGCGACCTGGTCCTGAACCGGGTCCTGCCGGTCCGGCCCGGCTGGCTCATCAAGACGTCGAGCGGTAAAATTTCCCGCGCGGCGAACCGGGCGCAATTCCTGCAACAATTCCCGATGGCCTGAAGGAACGGCGTAATGGCGGAAGACAGTTCAATGTTGGCGGTCGTGGCGAACATCATCGCGGCGCAATTCGGCTGCGCCCCGGACCGGATCACCCGCGAGACGGCGGCCATGGATATCGACGGCTGGGATTCCGCGTCGCATGTGATCCTGATCCTGGAGATCGAACAGCAGCTGGGACTGACATTTCCGGACGACCGGATCGGCGACCTGAGCGATGTCGGCGAGATGGTCGATATTCTCGAAGAACTGTCGGCCCGCCGGGGGAGCGCCTGACGCATGGCGGACAAACCGGTCATCGTCCTGTACGGCAATTGCCATATCGGCTTCACGCGCAATGTTCTCGCGCGCCTGGATGTGCTGACGGATGCCTATGAGATCTGGTGGGTGCGGAACTTCAAGGTGAACAGCAGCCTCAAGGCCGGCTTCGACCTGAACAAGCTGCAACGTTGCGCCTATTTCATCCTGCAGGTGGGCCACTGGGATACGGACAGCGTCGGCGTGGGCAAGGAATTGATGGACCTGCTTCCGGACGACTGCCGGACCATTCGCGTGCCGCCGCTGTTTCTGAACTCGCTATGGCCGTTCATGACGGACGATCCGCGAAACCGGTCCGACGACCTGAACACGGAAGGGCCCTACCCGAACTACCTCGGCAACCGCGCCATCCTGCAGCTCATGAAAGGGGAATCCGATCCGGACCGGGTCTTCGACCTTTATATGGGCCGGGACATCAACGCCATGGTGAACCTCGACCGGCTGCACGGCATCAACATGGCGCAGTTGTACGGGATGGATATCCGCTCGGATATCGAGCTCTCGCAGTTCATCGAGGACAATTTCCGGGACCGCCGCCTGTTCCTGTCGCAGCTGCATCCGACCGGGTTCCTGTGCGCCGAGATCGCCCGGCAGGTCATCGCGCAACTGGGTATCGTGCCGGCCGACGACCCGCAGTTGCGGGAGACACTGGAGGAAGTCGAGGCCACACACGGAATCGGCGACATCGACGCCCCGATCCATCCCGGCATCGTCGAGCATTTCGGCCTGGACTGGGCCCGCGGCCTGCAATACCGCTATTTCGACGAAGGGTTCTACGATCACGACGAGTTCGTGCGGCGCTATATTCGCTTCACCAATGTGCCGGAGTATTTTCCGGCCCGGGCGATGATGAACCGCTCGAACTGGACCGAGGCGGAGAGATTGTTGCGGCTGTCCATCGCGAAATCGCCGGGCTCGGCGCGCTTCCATGCCTGCCTGGGCCGGGTGCTGTGCCAACAGGACCGATGGCCGGAAGCCGGGGAGGCCTTCAGCACCGCCATCGCGCTGGACGGCGGCAGGGACGGGTATCACGGCGACCTCGCCCGGGTGCAGCTGCGCTCGGACCCGGCCGCCGCCCTGCACAGCATCGACGCGGCGCTGGCAATGAAGCCCGCCGATCCTGAGCTATGCGAAACCAGGCTGGAAATCTGCCGGGCGCTCGGCGATGCCGACGCCATCGCGCGCGCCGAAGCCGACCTGGAACAGGCCCGTGACGGGCAACGCTGGCCGCCCTTCCTGGAGCCAACAGGCGCCATTTACGGCCGCTACTGGCTGCCGAAAGACGGGTCGGGATTCTAGAGCAGATCGCCTTTTATCTGACGCAATTATTGCGTCAGATAAAAGGCGTGAATCTGCTCTATCTTAATAGGTTAAAAGCAAATTCACGTGTTAATCGGAATCACTTGGGTGATTCCGAT
>JAQCHR010000279.1 GCA_027619655.1 Pseudomonadota bacterium | reverse complement strand
GGTTTCCCGGCAGGCGGCGGCGCAAGGTCCCTTGTCATGAGCGACAGATACGCAATTGCCCTATTGCCGCCATGACTTTCGCGAAATACTGCCGCTATATGCCGTCATGCTCCATGCCGGCCCTGATTGTCACCAAAGGGGTGTTGCTGCCGCAATGCCGGCAAGTTGATTGAGTTCCCGCAATGCAAAATGGCGCCAAATGATTGAGCCGGAAAATATCGAGGTCTTGCCTGCCGATATGCATGCCGGGCTGCGCTATGGCAGGCACAAGGCCTTATTTGCGTATTGGGAAAAAATCAAGGGGACCCACGCGATGCCTTCAAGGGCGGATTTCGATCCCGTGGACATTCCCAAACTGCTGACTTTTATCGGCCTGGTCGATATCGTTCAGCCGGGTCCGAAATTCCGCTACCGGGTGGTCGGGACGGCAATATCCGCGCGGTTCAGCCAACCGCTGGACAGGCGCTTTGTCGAGGATGCGACCACGCCGGAGTACGGCGTCTACCTCGAGCGGGTTTATTCCTTGCCTTTCCGGCTGAAGACCCCGGTCTACATCACAGAGCGGACCGGGTTTTCGATGGGGTATGAAAAAATCTTCGCGCGCCTGATGCTGCCGATGGGCCGGGACCGCAAAACGCCGGACATGATCCTGTGTTCCGCCATCAGCGAAACGCCCGATAACCCGGAACTGGACAGTGCGCTGATGGATCCGCGCAGCGTTTCGGCGATGGAAGTCATGTCGCTGAAGGTCGCCTGACGCTAAACGACGTGCAATGCTAGATCAGATCATGGTTGGTTGGAATCGCCTCTGGCGATCCAACAATCATGTGAATCTGATCTATCTTGTTGAATATATAGCACCTTCACAAGTTTGAATGGAACCGGTTCCGGTTCCATTCAAACCTGATGTGCTTTAATGCAGAAACGCCCGGTAGACGGGGTTTTCGGTTTCCGGCCAATGGCGGTATCCTGTCGCTGTCAGGAATTTCCGGAACTCCGGCATGTCCGAACGGGGCACCTGCATGCCGCAAAGGACTCGCCCGAAAGCGGCGCCATGATTGCGGTAGTGGAACAGGCTGATATTCCAGCGCCCGCCCAGATGGGTGAGGAAGTTCAGCAGGGCGCCGGGCCTTTCGGGAAACTGGAAGCGGTACAGCACTTCGTTGTCCAGGTCCTTCGGGCTGCCGCCGATCATATACCGGATGTGCAGCTTGGCGGTGTCGTTATCGGTCAGGTCGACGACCGGATAGCCGCCCTTGTGCAATGCTTCCAGGATGGCCGATCTTTCGGCCCCGCCGCCGTTCAGGCGCACGCCCACAAATATCTGCGCCTCGGTCCGGTCAGCGTAGCGGTAGTTGAACTCGGTCACTGACCGTTTGCCGAGGATCCCGCAGAATTCGCGGAAACTGCCGGGCCGTTCCGGAATGGTCACGGCGAACAGGGATTCGCGGTTTTCGCCCAGTTCGGCGCGTTCGGCGATATGGCGCAGCCGGTCGAAATTGACATTGGCACCACTGTTGATTGCCACCAGCGTCTTTCCCTTCAGTCCGTGTTCGGCTGCGTAATTCTTCAGTCCCGCGGTGGCAAGCGCCCCGGCGGGTTCGGCAATGCTGCGGGTATCCTCAAACAGATCCTTGATTGCCGCGCAGATCTCATCGACGCCGGCCAGCACCATGCCGTCGACCAGCTTGCGGGCAATGCGGAAGGTTTCCTTGCCGACCTGCCGCACGGCGACCCCGTCGGCAAAGATGCCGACTTCGTCCAGGACGACACGGCGGCCCTTTTCCAGCGACCGGGTCATGGAGGCGGCATCGACGGGTTCGACGCCGATGATCTTGATGTCGGGCCGCAGCGCCTTCACATACGCGGCGATACCCGCAATCAGGCCGCCGCCGCCGACAGGAACGAAAATCGCATCGATATCGCTGGTGCACTGGCGCAGGATTTCCATGCCGACGGTGCCCTGGCCTGCGATCACATGCGGATCGTCATAGGGGTGCACGAAGGTTTGTCCCTTGGCCGCCGCGATTTCCAGCGAATGCAGGTAGGCGTCCTGGTAGTCATCGCCATGCAGGACGATGCGCGCCTTCAGTTTTTCGACCGCCTGCACCTTGATGTCCGGCGTGGTCCGCGGCATCACGATGGTCGCGGGGACATTCAGCCGCTGGGCGGCCAGCGCCACGCCCTGTGCATGATTGCCGGCCGAGGCCGCGATGACGCCGGCCTTCCGCTCCGCCGCCGTCAGATTCATCATCTTGTTGTAGGCACCGCGCAGCTTGAAGGAAAATACCGGCTGCAGGTCTTCCCGCTTGACCAGTACGTTGTTGCCCAACCGCTGGGACAGGGACCGCAACGCGTCCAACGGTGTTTCCCGGGCCACGTCATAGACGCGTGCGTTGAGGACGTCGTTCAGATATCGTTTTGGCACGGGACGGAATGCCTTTCTAAACCGGCGCGGGATTGCGCATTATGCGTGCGGACGCGCGAGCCATAATGGGTGGCGGCGGACTTTTCAAGATTTGCATTCAAAAAATTACCTGTCGCGATGGGTTCTGCGCATCGCAGATAAGGTCTTCAGAAGGAGAAACCGGGTCATGCCGATTCGCACCATTGTCACCGAACTTCTGGAAATCGAACATCCGGTCCTGCTGGCGCCGATGGCCGGCGTTGCCGGGGGCGCGCTCGCGGCGGCGGTCAGCAATGCCGGCGGGCTGGGTATTATTGGGGGCGGCTATGGCGACAGGGACTGGCTGACCCGGGAACTGGCCGCGGCCGGCAATGCACGGGTGGGTGTGGGTTTCATCGGATGGTCGCTCGACAGGCAGCCGGAACTGCTGGACCTGGCGCTGGAGCACGCGCCCCGCGCGCTGTTTCTGTCCTTCGGCACGTTCCGGCAATACGCGGACAAAATTGCGCGTTCACCAGCCAAGATGATCGTGCAGGTGCAGTCGGTCGCGCAGGCGTGCGAAGCCGTGGCCGACGGCGCGGAAATCGTCGTGGCGCAGGGCACCGAAGCCGGCGGGCATGGCAGCAGCCGGGCGACGCTGCCATTGGTGCCGGCGCTTGTCGATGCGATTGGCGATGTGCCCGTTATTGCGGCAGGCGGAATCGCCGATGGTCGCGGGCTCGCAGCCGCGTTGATGCTTGGCGCTTCGGCGGTATTGTGCGGTACGGCGTTCTTCGCCAGCCGGGAGGCCCTGTCGCATCCCAATGCGAAGCAGGCGGCCGTCACGGGATCGGGCGACAATACGCAACGCAGTTCGGTCTTCGATATTGCGCGCGGCATCGACTGGCCGGCGCAGTGGAACCTCCGGACCCTGCGCAACCGGTATTCGGAACAATGGGTGGGCGATACCGAGACCCTGCGGCAGCAGGGGGCGCAGGAAAAAATGCGCTACGCGCAGGCGGCCGAGGCCGGTGATACGGATGTCGCCGCGGTGATCGTCGGCGAAGGAGTCGATATGGTCCGCTCGAGCGAACCGGCGGCGGAAATCGTCGGCCGCATCGTATCCGATGCCGAACGGCTGCTCGGTAACGCGAACCGCTTTCTGATACCGACGGGGTCTTCTTCGGGTGGTACTCTACGCGCCAGGCCGGGAGGTCCGCCATGATCGAATCGGGCAGGAACGAAAACGGGTCCTGGGACGTCATCGTCCTGGGCGCCGGCGCCGGGGGGATGGCGGCGGCAATTGTCGCGGCCCGGGAAGGGCTGCAGGTGCTCGTGATCGAAAAAACCGGCCTCGTCGGCGGCACGACCGCGTTTTCCGGCGGCATGGTCTGGGTCCCCAACAACCTGAAAATGGCAGCGGCCGGGCTGAAGGACAGCCCCGAAGCGGCCGAGCGTTACCTCGCCGCGACGGCCGGCCCGGGCGACAGCCTGCGGCGCGCCTATATTGCGCATGCGCCGGAAGCGATCGACTATCTCGACCGCAACAGCGCCGTCAACCTTGTGCCGCTGGCCTTCTATCCGGACTACTATCCGGACGAACCGGGTGCGACGACGGGCGGTCGGGTCATGGAGCCATTGCCCTTCGACGCGAATATCCTGGGCCGCGCGTTCAAGATGCTTCGTGCGCCGCTGCCGGAATTCACGCTGCTGGGCGGGATGATGGTCGCGCGGCCGGACATCGTTCACTTCCGTAGTATCTTCAAATCGTTTCGCTCGGCGTTGCGGGTCGGACAACTCGTCCTGTCCTACGCGGTGGAACGAATCCGCTATCATCGCGGAACCAATCTTGTACTGGGCAACGCGCTTGCGGCCCGGCTGCTGAAGTCGCTGCTCGACCTCGGCGTCACGATCCGGCGCAACACCGCGATACGTCGGCTGGTCATGCAGAATGGCCGGGTTGCAGGTGTGGAAATCGACGCTGGTGGGAAGCCGCTGGTTCTGGCAGCGCGCCGGGGCGTGATTCTGGCGACCGGCGGGTTTTCCCATAACAGGGACATGCGCGAACATTACCTGCCCGGCGAGGCGGGCCCGGTTTCGGCGACAGCGGAAGGCGCGAATGACGCTTTCTGGGTGCCTGCATCGACCTTTACCCGGCGTGACGGCAGCGCCGGCGTCTATCCGCATACGGTAACGGACCGGGGAAAACCCGGCATGTTTGCTGTCAACGCGGCGGGCCGGCGCTTCACCAATGAATCGAATTCCTATCATGAATTCGTGCACGCGATGTTCCGCGCCGCCAATGCCAGCCCGGCCATTCCGGCCTGGCTGATCTGCGACAGGCGGTCGCTGTGGCAATACGGGCTTGGCGCGGTGAAACCGATGTGCCTGAACATCGCGCCTTACCGGCGCAGCGGATACCTGAAAGAAGCAGGCTCGCTCGCCGAACTGGCGGAAATTATCGGCGTCGATGGTGCTGCACTGGCCGAAACCGTCACGACCTATAACCGGGACGCGGCAACGGGCGTGGATACGCAGTTCGGCCGGGGCGGCAATGCCTATCATCGCTATGTCGGCGATCCGGCAAACCAGCCGAATCCCTGCATGCGTCCGGTGGAAACGGCGCCATTTTATGCCGTGGCGCTCGTGCCGGCGGATCTTGGCACGGCGGCGGGGCTGCGGACGGGTCCGAATGCGGCGGTGCTGGACAAAGCGGGCCTGCCGGTGCCCGGCCTGTATGCCTGCGGCAATGACATGAATTCGATCATGCAGGGCAGCTATCCGGGACCCGGGATTACGCTCGGCCCGGCGCTGGTCTTCGGCTATCTGGCGGCGATGGATCTGGTCCGCGGCGGCAGTGCGCCTGGTTAGATCAGATCATGGTTGGCTGGAATCGCCTTTGGCGATCCAACAGCCATGTGAATCTGATCTATCTTATTGAAAAAATAGCACCTTCACAGGTTTAAAGGGAACCCGTTGCGGCTCCCTTTAAACCTGATGTGCTATAGGGTTTTTACGCCACGGCCAGCAGATAGACGATACCCAGCACGACCAGCAGCATGCCGATGATTTCACCCCGCGAGGATTTTTCCTTGAAGAACAGCATCGAGATCGCGAGGGTGAAGATGAACTCGATCTGGCCCAGGGCCTTGACGTAAGCGGCGTTCTGGACCGTGACGG
>JAQCHR010000278.1 GCA_027619655.1 Pseudomonadota bacterium | reverse complement strand
AGGCCGCGGGCGCGGGCGCAGCGGCGGGCGCGGAGGCAGGCGTGGCAGCAGGCGCCGGGGCCGCAGCGCCTTCGGCAATACTGCCCAGCAGCGCGCCGACGCCAACATTCGCGCCGTCGCTGACGAGAATTTCCTGCAGCACGCCGGCGGACGGCGCCGGAACTTCCAGCGTTACCTTGTCGGTTTCCAGTTCGAGCAGCGTTTCATCGGCGGCAACGGTGTCACCGACCTTCTTGTACCATTTGGCAACGGTCGCTTCGGTGATCGATTCGCCCAGCGTGGGAACCGTAATCTGGATTGTCATCAGGGAAGCCTTTCAGTCGGCGTTATTTCGTCTTGCTGCGGGTCGCGGGCTTGCGCGCCGCCGGTTTACGGGTGGCTGCCTTGCCAGCCGACGGTTTCGCCGCCGTGACCTTCGGTACTGCAGCGACGCGTGCCGGCGCCTTGCGGGACTTTGGCGGCAATGTCAGCGCCTCGTCGACCAGCTTCGCCTGTTCCTGCAGATGCCGCTTCAACAGACCCGTCGCGGGCGCGGCTGAATCGGAGCGTCCCACATAGCGCGGCCGGTTCACGTCCATACCGATATCGACCATGACGGCTTCGAGCCGCCGGTCGATAAAGGTCCAGGCGCCCATGTTTTCCGATTCTTCCTGGCACCAGACGACCTCGGCCTGCGGGAAACGGCCCAGCTGTTCGCGAAGCGACTTCTTCGGGAAGGGATAAAGCTGTTCCACGCGCATCAGGTAGACATCCTTGATGCCGCGCTTTTCGCGCTTCTCCAGCAGGTCGAAATAGACCTTGCCGCTGCACAGGACAACGCGCCGGATATCCTTGTCGGCGCGCAGGGCTTTGGTGCCCTCCGCATCGTCCCAGAGCACCCGGTGAAAGGTCGTGCCGGGGCCGAATTCCCTCAGTTTCGATACGCAGTTCTTGTGCCGCAGCAGCGATTTCGGCGTCATCAGGATTAGCGGCTTGCGGAAGTTGCGATGCACCTGCCGGCGCAGCACATGGTAATAGTTCGCCGGCGTGGTCGGGTAGCAGACCTGCATGTTGTCGTCGCCGCAAAGCTGGAGATACCGTTCCAGCCGGGCCGAGGAATGCTCCGGCCCCTGGCCTTCATAACCATGCGGCAGCAGCATGACGAGTCCGTTCATCCGCAGCCATTTATGTTCACCGGATGATATGAACTGGTCGATGATGACCTGCGCGCCATTGGCGAAATCGCCAAACTGCGCCTCCCACATCACCAGCGCATGCGGCTCCGCCGAACTGTAGCCATATTCAAAACCCAGCACGCCGAATTCCGACAGCGGGCTGTCGATCACCTCGAACGGCGCCTGGCCGAAACGGATATTGTTGAGCGGGATATAGTCTTCCTCGGTTGTCTGGTCGATCAGCACCGCATGGCGCTGGCTGAAGGTGCCGCGTCGGCAATCCTCGCCGGACAGTCGAACCTGTGTCGACTCAACCAGCAGCGTCCCCAGGGCCAGCGCCTCGCCGGTCGCCCAGTCGATGCCTTCGCCGGTTTCGAACATTTTACGCTTGGCTTCGAGTTGCCGGATAATCTTCGGATTGGCGTTGAAGTTCTGCGGCACCGTCGTCAGGGCATGCCCGACTTCGCGCAGCACGTCCATTTCCACCACGGTTTCGCCGCGGCGCTCATCGCCGCTCGCCATCGCGAAACCTTCCCACTTCCCTTCGAACCAGTCCGCCTTGTTGCCGATGAAGGAAGCGGACACTTCAAATTCACTTTCCAGGTGCTGCTGGAACCGCTCCACCATCTTGTCGGCTTCGCCCGGTTTCAGGACACCTTCCGCTTCCAGCTTGTCTGCATAAATCTTCCGGGTCGTCGGATGCGCTTCTATCTTCTTGTACATCAGCGGCTGGGTGAATGCCGGCTCGTCGCCTTCATTATGGCCATGGCGGCGGTAGCACCACAGGTCGATCACCACATCCTTCTTGAATTTCTGGCGGTATTCGGTCGCCATCCGCGCCACATGCACGCAGGCTTCGACATCATCGCCATTGACGTGAAAAATCGGCGCGGACACCATTTTCGCCACGTCGGAGCAATAGGGCGAGGAGCGCGAATAGGACGGGGCCGTCGTGAAACCGATCTGGTTGTTGCAGATGAAATGGATCGTCCCGCCCGTCCGATAGCCGCGCAACTGCGACAGGTCGAAGGTTTCCGCCACGATGCCCTGGCCGGGGAAAGCCGCATCGCCGTGCAGCAGCAGGCCGATCACCTTGCCCCGATCCGCATCGCCGCGCTGGCGCTGCTTGGCGCGCACCTTGCCCAGCACGACGGTATTCACCGCTTCCAGGTGGCTGGGATTGGGGGTCAGCGACAGATGCACCGTATGGCCGTCGAACTCGCGGTCGGAAGACGTACCCAGATGGTATTTCACATCGCCCGAACCGAACCCGTCATCGGGCTGGGACGCATTGCCGGCGAATTCGGAAAAGATCGCCTTGTAGGGCTTGTTCAGGATATTGGCGAGGACGTTGAGCCGCCCGCGATGCGGCATGCCGATAATCATTTCCTCGAACCCGAGCTGCGCGCCGCGCTTGAGGATCTGTTCGATCGCCGGGACGACGGATTCGCCGCCATCGAGGCCGAACCGCTTGGTGCCCCGATGTTTGCGGTCAAGAAATCTTTCGAACGTTTCGGCCTCGGTCAGGCGCTCCAGAATCGTGCGCTTGCCGAGTTCGGTAAAGTCCGTCTGGTTGCGGATGCCTTCGATTCGTTCCTGGATCCAGGCTTTTTCCTCTGGAACCTGGATGTGCATGAATTCGACGCCAATATTGCCGCAATAGGTTTCCTCAAGGATCTTCACGATCTGCTTGAGCGAGGCCGCCTCAAGGCCCAGCACAAAATTGATATAAATCGGCCGATCCATATCCCGTTCGGTAAAGCCATAGGTCGCCGGATCAAGATCGGCATGGGAAATCGGCTTCACCAGACCAAGCGGGTCCAGGTTGGCATGCAGATGACCCCGTACCCGGTAATTCCGGATCAGCATCAGGGCGCGCAGCGAATCCCGTGTCGCCTGGCGAATCTGTTCGGCTCCGGCACCGGATGACGGCACGAAAGCGGCACGTGGCGTCGGCGTCTCGGTTACGCCGGATGTGGCGTCGGGAAGGTCACCGTTGCTGCGGTCGCCCATGACCCGGGTCCTGCGCGGCGCCCAGGTGGCGCCTTCCAGATCCCGCAACAGATCCCGCTCCGAATCATCCAGATTGCCGAAAAATTCCGCCCAGTCCGCATCGACAGAGCCCGAATCGTCCAGGAACTTTGCGTACAACTCGGTGACATACGCCTCGTTGGCGCCAAACAGAACCGAGGAATCTTCCATTTGAGATGCCATTCTTTTCTCCCTATCCGCGGCAAGGCCGGCGCGGTTTCAAAGCCGCGCGGGGTTGTCAGCCGCGCATCGCCTCAACCATTGCCGTGCCAATGCCGGCCGGGCTGGACGCGACCGTGAAACCGGCGCTCTTCATGGCGTCGATTTTCGATTCGGCCGTGCCCTGACCGCCGGAAATGATGGCGCCGGCATGACCCATGCGTTTGCCCGGCGGCGCCGTGACACCCGCGATGAAGCCGACGATCGGCTTCTTGACCTTCGACTGCCGGTAGAATTCCGTCGCCTGCTCCTCGGCGGTACCGCCGATTTCGCCGATCATGATGATGCCTTCGGTTTCCGGATCGGCCAGGAACATTTCCAGGCAATCGATGAAATTTGTACCGTTAACCGGATCGCCGCCGATACCGATACAGGTCGTCTGGCCAAGCCCGGTCGTCGTTGTCTGCGCGACCGCTTCATAGGTCAGTGTGCCGGACCGCGAAACGATGCCGATCCTGCCGCGCTTGTGGATGTGCCCCGGCATGATGCCGATCTTGCATTCGTCCGGCGTGATGACGCCGGGGCAGTTCGGCCCGATCAGTCGCGACTTCGAGCCGGCGAGCAACCGCTTCACCCTGACCATGTCGAGAACCGGGATGCCTTCGGTAATGCAGATCACCAGCGGGATCTCCGCATCGAGCGCTTCGAGGATCGCATCGCCGGCAAACGGCGGCGGGACATAGATCACCGTGGCATCGACCCGCGATGCCCGCACCGCGGCAGCCACCGTATCGTAAACCGGCAGATCGAGATGCGTGCTGCCCCCCTTGCCCGGCGTTACACCGCCGACCATCCTTGTGCCATAGGCGATCGCCTGTTCGGAATGAAACGTTCCCTGCAGACCGGTAAACCCCTGGCAGATAACGCGCGTGTCCTTGTTGACGAGAACGGCCATCTATTTGGCCTCCTTCACGGCAGTGACAATTTTCTGCGCGGCATCGCCCAGATCGTTTGCGGCGATGATAGAGAGGCCGGAATTGGCGATGATTTCCTTGCCCAGCGCAACATTGGTGCCTTCCAGCCTGACGACCAGCGGAACGGACAGCTTGACCTCCTTCGCCGCCGCGACGATGCCTTCCGCGATCACATCGCAGCGCATGATTCCGCCGAAGATATTGACCAGAATGCCGGCGACGTTCGGGTCGGACAGGATGATCTTGAACGCGGTAGTCACCCGTTCCTTCGTGGCGCTGCCGCCGACATCCAGGAAGTTCGCCGGCTCGCTGCCATACAGCTTGATGATATCCATGGTCGCCATCGCCAGCCCGGCGCCGTTGACCATGCAGCCGATGCTGCCATCGAGCTTGATATAGTTCAGTTCGTGTTTGGATGCTTCGAGCTCGGAGGGGTCTTCCTCGGTCTCGTCCCGCAACTCCTCAACATCGCCGTGCCGGAACAGGGCGTTGTCGTCGAAGGACATCTTCGCATCGAGCGCGATGACATTGCCGTCGCCGGTCACCACCAGCGGGTTGATTTCGATCAGGCTGGCATCCAGTTCGGTGAACGCCTTGTAGACGGCGAGCACCAGCTTGACGCCGGCGCCGACCTGCTTGCCTTCGAGCCCCAGACCGAACGCCACGTTACGCGCGTGAAAGCCGGAAATGCCGGTAGCCGGATCGATGACGATTTTGAGGATTTTCTCCGGCGTCTTCGCCGCCACTTCCTCGATGTCCATCCCGCCTTCCTGCGACGCGATGATCGTGATCCGACTGGTTTCCCGGTCGAGCAGCATGCTGAAATAAAGCTCGCGGGCGATATCGCAGCCTTCCTCGATATACACCCGCTTCACTTCCTTGCCCGCCGGCCCGGTCTGTTTGGTAACGAGGATATGGCTGAGCATCTGGCTCGCGCTGGCCTTGACTTCCTCGACCGATTTGACAACGCGGACGCCGCCCTTGCCATTGGGATCGTCCTTGAACCGGCCGGCACCGCGTCCGCCTGCATGGATCTGGCTCTTGACCACCCAAACCGGCCCGCCCAACTCATGCGCCGCGCTTGCGGCTTCGCTCACGCTGTGTGCTACCGCGCCTCTCAGCACGGCAACATTGAATTTACGCAGGAGATTCTTGGCTTGGTACTCGTGAATGTTCATGAGACCTCATCCATGTTGTCAAAACGTTGATGACGGTATTGACGTTATTTCTTCTCGGCAGCCGGTTTCTTGGGCGCC
>JAQCHR010000277.1 GCA_027619655.1 Pseudomonadota bacterium | reverse complement strand
CACCAGGGCGCGGGTATAGGGATGGGTCGGATTTTGGAACAGCGCCTCGCGCGGGGCCATCTCCACCACGCGGCCGGCGCACATGACGGCAATGCGTTCGGCCATGTAGTTGACCACCGCCAGATTGTGGGAAATGAACAGATAGGTCAGGCCAAGTTCGCTCTGCAGGTCCTTCAGTAGATTCAGCACCTGCGCCTGCACCGACACATCGAGCGCCGAAACCGGTTCGTCGCAGATCAGCAGGTCCGGCTGCAGGGCCAGCGCGCGGGCGATGCCGATACGCTGCCGCTGGCCCCCGGAAAAACTGTGCGGGTAACGGTTCAGGTGCCGGACATCCAGCCCGACCAGCTCCATCAGTTCCCGGGCGCTCTTGCGCTGGCTCGCCTCGTCGCCGATTTCATGGATGACCAGCGGTTCGGTGATGATGTCGAACACCGTCATCCGGGGGTTCAGCGACGAATAGGGATCCTGGAAGATAAACTGCATCTTCCGCCGGAAAGGGTTCAGCGCTTCCTTGTTCAGGCCCAGCACATCGACCAGGTTGCCGTGGTCGTTGAAGGTGACGGCGCCGCTATCGGCGGTAACGGCGCGCATCAGCATCTTCGACAGGGTGGTTTTCCCGCAGCCGCTTTCTCCGACGAGGCCAAGGCATTCGCCCCGCGCGATCTCGAAGCTCACGTCATCGACGGCGACGACGCGGCTGGCTTCGTCCGAACCGAACCAGCCGCTCTTGCGAATGACGTATTCCTTACGAAGGTTTTCTACCTTCAGCAACGGTCCGGCGGCATCCGCTCCGTCCGGCCAGGGCTTCTTCGCCTCGTGCAGGAAACCGCGCGCCGGCTCGATCGCGCGGATCGGGGTCAGCCTTTCGCCCGGCTTCATGTCGAAGCGGGGCACCGCATGCTGCAGCGCCTTCAGATAGGGATGCTGCGCATTGCGGAATATATCGTCGAGCGTGCCCGATTCCATGACTTCGCCGTGATACATGACGACGATCTCGTCAGCCATGTTGGCGACAACGCCGAGGTCATGGGAGATCATCAGCACCGCCATGCCCAGTTCGGCCTGCAGGTCGACGATCAGTTTGAGGATCTGCGCCTGGATGGTGACATCCAGCGCTGTCGTCGGTTCATCCGCGATCAGCAGGCCGGGCCGGCAGATCAACGCCATCGCGATCATCGCGCGCTGGCGCAATCCGCCGGACAGTTCGAACGGATATGTCCGCAGCGCACGGGCGGGGTCGGGAAATCCGACCAGGCGCAGCATTTCCCGGGTCAGTTCCTGCCCCTCCGGTTTGGAGCACGACCGGTGCAGGTGCAGCGCCTCGCTGATCTGGTCGCCGACCGTGTGAAGCGGCGACAGCGATGTCATGGGTTCCTGGAAGATGATTGAAATGCGGTCGCCGCGGATCGCCCGCATTTCCGCGCGGTCCGGGTCCAGCGCGGCGATATCGACGGTTTGCCCCGGCGTGGCCGGATCGTTGAAGATAATCCGCCCGCCGGCAATCTCTGCGGATTTGGGCAGGATGCCCATGATGGCCTGCGAGATGACCGACTTCCCCGATCCCGACTCGCCGACAAGGGCGACCGTGGAGCCCGGCTGGATGCGGAACGATACGTCCCTGACCGCCGCAACCTGGCCTTGCGGGATCCTGAAGTTGATCTTCAGGTTTTCGACGGACAGGAGATTATTCGCCGCTGTCATTCTGCCACCTCTTCCGGGAACGTCACGGTAACGCCAAGCGTCGTGAAATTCTCCACCGTTGTATCCGTCATCTCTGCCCCGTTCCGGAATGCTGCCGCGGCGACTTTAGCCGCGAGATCATTAAATTGCTGCAAAGATGAATCAAGCTGCATACACCCCTCCGGGCCGCAAATTTTCATCTGCATCCACCCGTCGCCGCGTTTTGTGGATCTTTCCCGCCGTGTGGAAAAATATTTCAGGTCAACACGGTTGATATCAGCCCATGCAACGCGTTTGCCGAACGGTCCGATTGCGGCGATGGCGTCCGGCGAAACGCTTATCGTAGTGACCTGGCGCACGAATGTCCGGACGCCAAAGCCGACAAATAGCAGCAGCAGCGTACCGAGAATCGTTGCCACAACGGGGCTGCCGCCGGCGTAGAAGAACGGCGTGCCAAGGATTACCACACCAACAAGGGCGCGAATGTAATCGCCATACAGGCTGCGCATGGGATACCGCAAGGATACGCTATCCATCGGCTATCCCCGTGGCTGCGGGGACCCAGCGCACGCCGGGATGGTCCCTCGCCATCGATGCCAGGTCGTCGAGGAACCGCCAGCCGGCGTCGTCATGGTCGCGGTGATGGGTCAACAGGCCGACAGGCTCGGCATGTTCCGCGGGACCGGTTCGAATCTCTTTCAGCAGCCTGACCAGCGTGTCCAGCACCGGCGCGACACCCAGGAATCCCCGGTTGCCACGCCAGTTCACGATATCCACATGGCAGTTGAGCCGCCGCGGGACCTCCCCGGGTTTGCGGCGGCCGAAGGCGGACAGGGCGATTACGCCGCATGCCCCCAATTCGGCAGCGACTGAATCGGCAATCCGGTTCCAGGGCGGTACGAAAACCGACAGGAACCGGTCGCCGAACAGGTCGGCCAGCCGCTTCCGTCCCTCTGAAATTTCCGGCAGCATTGTCCGCAGGGGGCGATGGTCGCCGAATTCGGATTTCTTCTCACCGTCGGGCGCGTGGTTCATGTGTGAATAGCCGTGCTGCAGGACGACGATATTCGGGTTAATATCGACGTACCGGGCAAGTTCCCCGGTGGCGCCGGACGGAATCACGGCAAGCGACAGGGGGCGCGCGTCCGCAACCTCCAGCAACCGGTCCAGTGCGGGTCCCGGTCTGGTCGCGTCATCGTCGCGCCACCACAGGGCCGCCTGCCGGCCCGCAGCCGCCCAGGCATCAAGTTCCGCGTCAAGGTCCGACCAGGGCGCCGGATTATGGACATAGAGCGATGCGGGCATGGTCAGTTCAACAGCGGATGGGGCGCGGCCCGGCCGGTCATAAGGGATGTAACGATGTCTGCGGTATTGTCCGCGCCGCCGAAATCGATTCCGGCAGGGTCCGGCCGCGGCGCGGAAAGGGCGCGGTCAATGGCTTGCGCCAGGGATTCCGCAGTCAGTTTCGATTCCGGAACTACCTGGAAATGCCCGCGTGCTTGCAGGATCGACGCGCGCCGGAACTGCTCCGTTTCGCCGTGGCTGCTGAACGGCACAAGGACCGCCGGCGTTGCTGTCGCGTATAAATCCATGACGGTATTGTATCCTGCCTGACTGACGGAAACCGCAACTTTATCTAAAATACCGCGAAAATCCCTAATGAAAGTGTCCACCGTCACGCCCTCCGGTATGGAAAGCGATTTTCTGTCCGATTCCGGAAAATTCGGTCCCGTGACCAGCCGCCAGGGCGCGTCCGCCAGGCGGGTGAGCGGCCTTGCTGCAATGGCCGTGCGCAACAGCGTCCCGCCAACTGCGCCGCCGCCAGCCGAAACAAGAACGGAATCGGTGCGATGGCGGCGTTGCCGTGCGACGGATTCTGTCACGTAACCGGAATAGCGGATCAGATGCGCAATCGCGTCCGCTCCCGCAAAGGTTTCGCGGAACTCGGCGATGCGGGGATCGCCATGGATAATAACCGCGTCGAAAAAGGATTCGGCAATCCCGACGATCCACCGTGTCCGGTCGGGGTCGTCCCGCGCAACCAGGATGTCGCGGACCGATGCAGCGATCAGGGCCTTTCCCCGGGCGGTCTCCAGCAAAGGCAACAGTTCGAACCGGAAGCGGCGGCGGCCGAAGGGGAAACTTTCAACAAGCAGCAGGTCCGGCACCACGGAATTGAAGGTGTCCAGCAGGGCCCGCCGGCGGCTTTCTTCCCAGGCGTCGTCGACCGGGTTTCCGGCGGCGTCGAGCAGCGTGTTGAAACCGGCATCGGCCGTTCGCGCCGGCAGCAGTTGAATGCGCCGCGCGCCGCCAAGATCCTGCCCGGCTTCGTCGAACCCGCCGGAAACATAGTGAACCTCCAGGCCGCGCGCCTGCATCGCCCGCGTAATGGCTGCGGCGCGGACCTGGTGGCCGACGCCCAGCAGATGCTGGACGTAGAACATCACGCGGCGGGTTTGTCCGGTCATGAATCCGGCGTTGTCATGGGGATGTTCAACTGGTGCGGCACCGGTGCCCCGTCGGGCTCGAGCCGGAACGTATGGGTGCAATTGTCGAGCAGCTTTTCCGGCGGTTTATCGGTCATGTCCCAGGCCACGGCCATGGCGTATAGCGCCCGGATCACGCCCTTGTGGCAGACCATGACGGTGGGAATGCCGGCGCGCGCCCGCTCCGCCAGAAACGGCCGCAGCCGATCCTGCACCTCGCGCGGGCTTTCACCGCCAGGAGCGCGAAAATCGAGCCCCTTGGCTTCCCAGGCTTTCATGAGATTGCCCATCTGCGCCCGCAGGTCCGGTAGGGACATGCCCTCCCATTCGGACCAGTCCATTTCGACCAGGCGATGGTCGGTGGGGGGCGCCGAACCGCGCAGGATCGTGGCGGTTTCGACGGCGCGCCGCAGCGGGCTGGAGACCCACTCATATCCGGCAAACGCCGAGGGGGTCCGCCATGTGGACACCAGCGCCCGGCCGGAGTCGCTCAACGGGATGTCGCTGCGGCCCTGCACGATGCCGGTTTCGTTCCAGTGGGTCGGCCCGTGCCGCACGACGGCAAGGATCGTCACGACGCTGCCTCCCGCAACAACCGGCCGATGCCGGCCGCGGCTGCCGCGATATCGTGCTCCTGTTCCGCCTTGACCATTGCCGCCTGTCCCATTCTGCGTTGCCGCTCCGGATCCTTCGCCAGCGCCCGGATCGCCGCTGCCATAGTCATGTCGTCTCCGGGCGGCGTCAACAAGCCGGTTTCGCCATCGGCGATTATCTGCGCCACGCCGGGCGAACGGCCGGCAATGACCGATGCGCCCGCCGCCTGGGCCTCCAGCATGGCCATGCCGAAGGCTTCGCGGATCGCGGGCCAGACCGCGAAATCCACCGCAGCATGCAGCCTGTCCATGCCGCGCGGGTCCTGCGCGCCCAGATAGGTCACGTTAGCGGCGCCCAGCAGCGCTTCGACATCGGCCCGCGCCGGGCCGTCGCCAGCCACAAACCAGTGCAACGGCAGGTCGCGCAGTCTCTCCATGGTCCGCCCCAGCACGCGATACGATTCCAGCTTGTCACCAAAGCGCATCATGGCGGAAACCGCGATCCACAACTCCGACGGTGAAATGCCGTAACGGGATGACAACGCGGCCCGGTGCCCCGGGCGGTCCGCGGCCGCAAGCCGCGGCGTTCGGGTATCGATAAAAGGCGGCAACGCGACAATCCGGCTGCCTGGCGCCATGACGGGTTCGATGCATTCCCGGTCGTCCGGATTCAGGACGATAATATGGCTCGCTCGCCGGACTGCCGCGGTCACGGCTTCCAGCCCCGCGCCCCAGGGGCCGCCGGTCTGCTTGGGGGCGATACTGGCTTCCGCCAATGTGACAAGTCGAGCGAAAGCATCGCAAACCAGGGGGCCGAT
>JAQCHR010000276.1 GCA_027619655.1 Pseudomonadota bacterium | reverse complement strand
AAACCCCGCCATATCATGTCATCAACAGCCGGGCACGAATTTAGTTTCCTTGCAGCCGGTTCTATTTCCGTCACAGCACTATATATTTACTGTCGATGACAAATACAAATACGGACGAACCGCTGGCCCTGTTCGACGAATGGTACGGCGAGGCACAGGACAGCGAAACGCATGAGCCGACCGCAGTCACACTGGCGACGGCGGATTCGCGCGGTCGTCCGTCGGCGCGCATGGTGCTGTTGAAGCAATTCGACAGCAACGGGTTCGTATTCTACACGAACCTGGAAAGCCACAAAGGCCGGGATCTGCGGGAAAACCCGTTTGCCGCACTGCTGTTCCACTGGAAATCGCTGCAGCGGCAGGTCCGGATAGAGGGCGCCGTCTTGCCGGTCAGCGATGGTGAAGCGGACGCCTATTTCAACAGCCGTCACCGCAGCAGCCGCATCGGCGCCTGGGCCAGCCGGCAATCGCAGCCCATGACCGGGCGACGCGATTTGGAACTGGAAGTTGCCCGCTACACCGCCAAATTCGGCATCGGCGCCATTCCGCGCCCACCTTACTGGTCCGGATTCCGCGTAATCCCCGAATCTTTCGAATTCTGGCGGGAAGGCAAGTTCCGGCTCCATGAGCGCATCGTATACACACGTATCGATAATGGATGGGCGACAGAACGGCTGTTTCCATGAACAACGCGGTCGATACGGACCGCCACATGCGGCGCGCAACCTATGCCTCCGTTTCCGTCGCCTTTGTCCTGATCTGTGCCAAACTCGTCGCCTGGTCGCTGACTGACTCCGTTGCAATGCTGTCGACGCTGGTCGATTCGATGCTCGATGGACTTGCCTCCGTCGTCACGCTGATCGCGGTGCGCCAGTCACTGACACCGGCGGACCGGGAACACCGCTTCGGCCATGGCAAGGCGGAAGCGCTGGCCGCCATGGCGCAGGCCGCCTTCGTTGCCGGTTCCGCGATCATCGTCATCTTCCAGGCGGGCACACGGCTGTTTAACCCCGTACCGCTGGCGGCAACCGAACTGGGCGTGGCGGTTATGGTGTTTTCGATTGTCCTGACGCTCGCGCTCGTCCTGTACCAGAAATATGTCGCCCTTCGCTCGCAATCGGTGGCGATTTCCGCGGATGCGCTGCATTACAGCGGCGATCTGTTGATCAATCTGGCGGTAATCGGAAGCCTCGTGCTGACGCCGATTCTCGATTTTCCGTATCTGGACCCGCTGACCGGCGCGGGCATCGCCGCTTATCTGCTGTACGGCGCATGGCGGATCGTCGGCGATGCGCTGGACATGCTGATGGACCGGGAACTGCCAGAAGAAGACCGGGCGCGCATCCGCGCCATCGCCAAGACGCATGAAGCGGTCGCCAGCCTGCATGACCTGCGAACCCGACGCTCCGGTTCCGACGTCTTCATCCAGTTACACCTTGAAATGGACGGCAACATGCCGCTGAAGAAGTCGCATGTCATCGCCGACCAGGTCGAGGCCGAAATCCAGAAGGCCTTTGCCGGTGCGGAAGTCATGATCCATCAGGATCCTGAAGGTCTGGAAGAAGAGCATCCGCCATTCCGGTGAATAAGTTCGCATGACCCCCAGACCCAAAGTCGCTAGAGTTTGACCATGAACGACCAATCAAAAAAAACCGTCATTCTGACCGGCGCCAGCCGCGGGATCGGCCATGCCACAGTGCGGCGGTTTTCCGACGAAGGCTGGCAGATCATAAGCTGCAGCCGTGACGATATTCCGGATCATTGCAAGCGCGATCCCAACTGGACGCAGCACATTCCAACCGACCTGGCCGAGCCCGAATCGGTCGAGGCCTTTGTCCGGGAAGCCCGGCAACTGATCGGGAAAGGCCCCGTGCATGCCCTGGTGAACAATGCGGCGATATCGCCCAAAACGCCGTATCAGGAACGACTCGGCTGCCTGAACGGCGATATGGACCGCTGGCGGGAGGTTTTTGAACTGAACCTGTTCGCTCCGCTGATCCTGGCGCGCGGTTTTGCCGGCGCCTTGCAGCGCGGTGCAAAACAGGGTGGCGGCGCGATCGTCAACATCACCTCCATCGCTGGCCACGCGATCCACCCTTTCGCCGGATCCGCCTATTCGACCTCGAAAGCGGCGTTATCCGCCCTGACCCGCGAGATGGCCGTGGAATTTGCGCAGCTTGGCGTCCGGGTCAACGCGGTGGCCCCCGGCGAAATCGAAACCGAAATGATCGGCGCGGAATACGAGCCGATGATCAACCGGATCCCGATGCATCGCATGGGCACCCCGGATGAGGTGGCCGCTTGCGTCTTCCAGCTGTGTTCCAGCGATTTCAGTTATGTCACGGGGACGGAAATTTTCGTCACCGGGGGGCAGCACGTCTACTGAGGCGCGGCTCCCGTACCGTCCGTATCGAGCGCCTGATACCAGGACAACCGTTCCTTGATCTGCGCGATTTCAAAATCGAGCCATTCGGCCAACCGGCCCTGGCTGTATTCGCCACGCAACTGCACAAGACGGGCAAGTTCCGTTTCACACATTTCCGTCAGCATTTCGGTCTGATCGGCCCGGTCTTCGACCGGCAGCAGATGCAGGAACCGCATCTTGAGCGCGATGACCAGCTTGCTGACATCATTGACCGGCGCCCGGACATTCGAGGTCATCAGCGTGTGAAACGCCGCCCGACCGCCATCCGTAATGCTCAGTACCGCGTCGGCTTCCATGACATCGCCGCTGGTTGCCACGGCAAGGTCCTCGTAACACAGCAATTCCAGCGACGCGCCCAGCAGGTCCAGCGACGGTCCCGCCACGCGGGCCACGAAATAGCGAATCTCGCTGGCCAAGTCGGCATAACGCTTGTCGCCCTCGACAAGGCTGCCAAGCGCCGCCAGCCGGATGGCTTCCGTCGGTATCAGGGTATTGTCGCGATACATGCCCGTGCCGTCCCGTGTTGCGTTACCGGATTATATAATGCGGCGCGCCGGAAAAAACAGCGTCCTGTTGCGCTTCCCTTTAAACCTGCGGCACCCTACGCCGCCCATTTCAACGACAGGCCCGACCAGACATCGGTCAAGGCGGCAACCAGAACATCCATCATTTCGTCGGTATGCAGCGGCGAGGGCGTAATGCGCAGCCGTTCCGTGCCCAGCGGCACGGTCGGATAGTTGATCGGCTGCACATAGATATTGTGCCGGTCCATCAGCATGTCGCTCGCCTGCTTGCACATGGTCGCGTCGCCCACCAGCACGGGGACGATATGGCTCACGGACGGCATTACCGGCAGCCCGGCAGCCTCCAGCTTGCCCATCAGCGTGCGCGCCCGTTCCTGATGCTGGTCCCGCAGGTGTTGCGCACCCTTCACATAGCGGATGCTGGCCAGCGCACCGGCCGCAACCGCCGGCGGCATCGACGTGGTGAAGATGAAGCCATTGCCGAAACTGCGCACATAATCAATCAGGTCGGCCGACGCGGCGATATAGCCGCCGACAACCCCGAACCCCTTGGCCAGCGTCCCCTGCATCACCGATACCCGGTCCATGACGCCATCGCGTTCCGCGACGCCGGCGCCGGTCGGGCCATACATGCCGACGGCATGCACCTCATCCAGGTAGCTCAGCGCATTGTAGCGCTCGCAGATATCCAGGATTTCACCGATCGGCGCGATGTCGCCGTCCATGGAATAGACGGATTCGAACACCACGATCTTGGGCGCGTCCGGGTCGTCGGCGCTGATCAGACGCTCCAGGTCCGCCGGATCGTTGTGCTTGAACACGCGCTTTTCGGCCCGGCTGTGCCGGATGCCCTCGATCATCGAATTATGGTTCCAGGCATCCGAATAGATCAGGCAGCCCGGCAGCCGCATCCCCAGCGTCGACAGCGCCGTCATATTGGCGACATAGCCGGAGGTGAACAGCAACGCCGCCTCGCGCTGGTGCAGCGCCGCCAGTTCCTGTTCGAGAAGCACGTGATAATGGTTTGTGCCGGAAATATTGCGCGTGCCCCCGGCCCCGGCCCCGCAGGCGTCCAGCGCCTCATGCATCGCCGCAATCACTTCTGGGTTCTGGCCCTGCCCCAGATAGTCATTGGAACACCACACCGTTACCGGGGATTCCTGTCCACCCTCGCGGAACTTGGCTTTCGGATAGGCGCCGGCTTCACGCTCCAGGTTCGCAAAGACCCGATAGTTGCCCGCCTTCTTCATGCTCGCCAGATTATCGGAAAAGAATTGTTGGTAATCCATAGCGCACCCTTCTGGGATTACGAGAGCCTCGTTACCGCTCCATCGATAGATCAGGTAAGAATCAATATTAGTTTAAACGGGCTCCATGACCACTGCTATAAAACGCCGCACCCGCCATCGTCAGGCCTCCGCGGCGGCTTTCTTGACGCCTGCCTCCAGCGCTGTTTCCAGCCGGTCGAACATTTCGTCGATTTCCGCTTCCGAGATGATGAGCGGCGGGCACAGCGCGATCGCATTGCCCAGCGGGCGCGAAATCAGGCCGTTCTGCTGCGCGGCGTCGCCGATAAACGCGCCGAATGCCGGGTCAAACGGTTTCTTCGTCGCCTTGTCCTGCACCAGTTCCAGCGCGCCGATCAGCCCGACGCCCCGGACCTCGCCCACCAGCGGATGCGCGGCGCATTGCTGCAGCCGCTTCTGGAAGCGGCCCATCACGTTGCGGACATGACCGACCGTGTCCCGTTCTTCATAGATTTTCAGGGTTTCCACCGCGACGGCCGCCGGAACGGGGTGTGCGGAATAGGTGAACCCATGCGCAAAGGTCCCGACCTTGTCGCTGTTCGCACTGATAGCGTCGAACACCTTGCTGTTCATCATGATCGCCGAAATCGGCATATAGGCGGAAGACAGGGCCTTGGCCATTGTCATCATATCCGGCTTCAGGCGATAGGTTTCGGTGCCGAACATGTTGCCGGTGCGACCGAATCCGCAGATGACCTCATCCGCGATGAATAGAATGTCGTATTTGCGCAGCACCGCCTGAATCTTGTCGAAATACGTCTTCGGCGGCACGATCACGCCGCCGGCGCCCATGACCGGTTCCGCGATGAACGCCGCAACCGTATCCGGCCCCTCTTCCAGAATCTGCTCCTCAAGGCTGTCCGCCATCCGCATCGCGAAGGCTTCTTCAGATTCGCCTGCCTCCCCGTAACGGTAGTAATGCGGGCACAGCGTATGGAGGATGTTCTGGATCGGCAGGTCGAAATCGGTGTGGTTCGCCGGCAGGCCGGTCAAGCTCGCCGACGCCACAGTCACGCCGTGATAACCGCGCAACCGGCTGATAATCTTCTTTTTTTCCGGCCGGCCCAACGCATTGTTGTAGTACCAGACCAGCTTGACCACCGTGTCATTTGCTTCCGAGCCGGAATTGGCGAAAAACACCTTCGACATCGGCACCGGTGCCAGGGCCAGCAGCCGTTCCGCCAGTTCGATGGCCGGGTGATGCGATTTCGACGCAAACAGGTGATAGAAGGGCAGTTCCTGCATCTGTTTCGTAGCCGCGGCGACCAGCCGGTCCTCGCTGAAGCCGAGCGACGTGCACCACAGGCCGGCCAGCCCCTCGATGTATTCCTT
>JAQCHR010000275.1 GCA_027619655.1 Pseudomonadota bacterium | reverse complement strand
AATCATCGCCGCAATTGGCGCCGCGATAACCCCGACGTCAGCGATCAAAACCGCTTGTTAACAGCGGACGACATAAAGAGCGTCCGGATACCAGGATGGAGTTGGTGTACCGCGGTTGACACGCGCGGCCCGTTCATGCCGCCCGGCAGGACGACATCTGTCAGCAGCAGATCGATACGCGGCGCGTTGGTTGAAACAGCAACGGCCGTTTCCCCGTCGCAGGCCTCAAGGACAACGTATCCGAGGTCGGTCAGCAGCGTTACCGCAATCCTGCGCACGGCTGCGTCGTCTTCGACCACGAGAACCGTCTCGTCCTTTGCCGGCGGCATCGCTTTCGCCGGCTCATAGGCTTCGGATTTCGGCTCGATTGTCCGGGGCAGGTACAGCTTCACCGTCGTTCCCTTGCCGACTTCACTGTAGATTGCCGCATGGCCGCCTGATTGTTTCGCAAACCCGAACACCATGGAAAGCCCGAGCCCGGTTCCCTTGTTGACTGCCTTGGTGGTGAAAAACGGTTCAAAGACCCGCTTCCTGATGTCCGGCGGAATTCCGACGTCCGTGTCCGAGACTGCCAGCATGACATATTCGCCGGGCGTGACCTCCGTCTGCGTAGCGGCATAGTCCGCGTCCAATGCCACATTCGCTGTTTCGATCGTCAGTCGGCCACCATCCGGCATCGCATCGCGGGCGTTTACGGCCAAATTCAGCAGTGCGGCTTCAACCTGTGTGGGATCGGCGATACAAAGCCATAGATTTTCTGCGGGCACGGCCTGTATTTCAAAGGTTTCGCCCAGGACGCGCTGCAGCATGTCGACCAATCCCCGAACCTGCTCGTTCAAATTGATCGCCTTCGGTGCCAGAAAGGCAAGGCGCGAAAACGACAGGAGCTGCCGGTTCAGTGCGGCGCCCCGTTCCGCACCACGAATTGCTGCTTCCACGAGCGGATAGAGTGCGTCGCTCGGGTCCAGCAGTTCCTCAATCAATTCCATATTACCCAGAACGACGCTCAGCATATTGTTGAAGTCGTGGGCGACCCCGCCGGTCAACTGCCCGATGGCTTCCATCTTCTGAGACTGATGCAGTTCGTTTTCCATCTGTTTCTGGGCTGTGAGGTCGATCATTGCGACCCCGACCATCTCGATGCTGCCGTCAATTGCCCGGATCGGAAACTTTACCTCCAGCAGATGCCGTTTCTGGCCATCCTGCCGGGTGACGTCGAATTCACGGGTCAGTGCGGTGCCGGAATCGAAGACACGGGCATCTTCGGCGGCGATGTTCCGGGCAGTGGCGGTATCGAACAGCGCGGTTGCCGTCTGGCCAACGATTTCGTCAATATCGCGTCCGACCCATCTGGCAAATTGCGGATTGATTTGGATGTACCGTCCGTCACGACCCTTCGTCGTCAACGAAATCGGGATATTGGCAAAAACGGACTGGAACATGCTTTCATGGGTCCGCAATTGCGCTTCCGCCAGTTCCCGCCGCGCGACTTCGCGCTCATCGGCCGTCGGGGTCCCGTTGGCGAGTTCGGTGATGTCCGTCATCCAGTACTGAACAGCGTCCTCGTTGTCGAACCGTGTCCTTGCGGCCCACATTCGCGTATTGAAGACCGTGTTGTCGGCGCGGCGCATCTGGACCGGCAATTCATGCACCCGGCCTTCCGCCGCCAGTGTTTGCGCCACTCTGTCGCGCGCCTGCAGGCTGACGTACAGGCTGTGGGCACCGCGTTTGCGTAACGCTTCCGCCGAAATCCTGAAGACTTCCAGAAAAACCGGATTGACGTATACGATTTTGCCATCTTCCACGCGCTTGATGACCAGGGGGACGGGGCTGTCGTTCAGGAACGACCGCAAGGCGTCGTCTGGTGGAAAGTCCGTCGGGTCCGCTTTGGCGTTCATGTCTCGACCTCGCCTTCTCGCCGGTCCATGACCTTACGCCGCCTTACCTCTTTCGCAAACAGCAAAGGCAGCGCGGCGCGGGTCTGTTCTAATAAAGGAATGTTCCAACTTTCCCGCGGCACGACTAGCGGCGTTGCCAAGGCGTGGCGAATTGTTCAAGCTGCAAGGCGACTTTGGATCGCGGTATCGGAGTGAACCGTCAGATGGAATTGCTTGTTGTCGTCAAACGGGATTGCGAAACCTGCCAGATGGTGGCGCCGGTTCTGGCCGACCTTCAGGCGGTGGCCGACGTGACGCTGTTTTCGCAGGACGATCCGACCTTCCCCGAGGCAACGGGCGGCGCGCGGGACGATACGGCGCTGGAAGAATCATGGCGCCACAAAATCGAAATCGTGCCGACGTTGATCCACCTGGAAAACGGGCGCGAAATTGCCCGGACCGAAGGCTGGGACCGCGCCGACTGGGTCCGTGTTACGGGCATCGAAACGCTGGGCGAAACGCTGCCGCCCTTCCGCCCTGGTTGCGGATCGAAATCCGTTGAGCCCGGCATGCCGGAACGGCTGGCGCTGAAATTCGGCAACATGCACTTCGCCGCGCGCGCGATCGAGGTCGATGAAATGGACGATCCGGCGGAGGTCGCCTATGACCGCGGCTGGACCGACGGCCTGCCGGTCATCCCGCCGACCGATCTGCGGGTCGCCCGGATGCTGGCGGGAACGACCCGCAACCCGGACGAGGTCATTGGCGATATCCCGCCGAACCTCGTCCCCTGCACCGTTGAAAAGGCCGCTATCAATGCGGTCATGGCCGGCTGCCGGCCGGAATATTTCCCGGTCGTGCTGGCCGCCGTCGAAGCGGTACTGAAACCGGAATTTTCGATGCATGGGCTTCTGGCGACCCTGTGGTTTTCCGGTCCTGTCGTCATCGTGAACGGGCCGGTGACCAAACGGATCGGCATGAATTCGCAGGGCAACGCGCTGGGCCAGGGCAACCGCGCCAACGCCACCATTGGCCGCGCCCTGCAGCTCATCATCCGCAATGTTGGCGGCGGGCGGCCCCAGGAAATCGACCGTTCCGTCTTCGGCAATCCCGGCAAATACACCTTCTGCTTTGCCGAGGATGAATCCGATCCCGAGTGGGTGCCGCTGAATGTGGCGCGTGGCCATGCGCCCGGTACATCCACGGTGACGCTGTTCCATGGTGACGGCGTGCAGGGCGTCGCCGACCAGAAATCCCGCGACCCGGAAAGCCTGGCGCGGTCGCTGGCGCTGGCCCTGTGGTCGGTCTGCCACCCCAAGCTGGCGCAATGGTCACATGCGATCCTGGTCCTGTCGCCGGATCACTATGCGATTTTCAGGGATGGCGGCTGGGGCCGGAAAGAGATCGAGGCAGGCATCTGGCAGGCGCTGAAACGCCCCGGGCACGAGGTGATCGAGGGCGCCGGCGGGGTCGGCGAAGGGATCGATGCGTCGCGCGCGGACGAGGTCATCGACAAGTTCCATCCCGGCGGCTTGCTGGTCGTGCGCGCCGGCGGCATCGGCGGGTTGTTTTCAGCGATCATCGGCGGCTGGACCGCCCATCGCCGCAATGAAGACGTTCAAATCGTTTCACAGGAGATAGGCACATGATTCCAAAAGGATACCTGATGCGCGACCCGACGGCGGAAACCGCCGCGGTCCAGCGCGAAAGACTGGCGCCGCCGGAAGACCTTTCAGGCGCCACGATCGGGCTGTTGAGCATTTCCAAGGAGCGCAGCGTCGAATTCCTGAACTATGTCGAGCAGCGGCTGACCGCTCAGGGACTTAATGTCCTGCGTTTCGAGAAGCCGACGCATACGAAGCCGGCGCCGGAATCGGTGATCCAGGAGATCGTCAAACGCTGCGATGTGGTCGTTGAAGGACTTGCGGACTGAGGGTCCTGTACGTCGTGCAGTCTGCATGACATTCAGACACTTGACCGCCGTGGCATTCCGGGCTGCGCCGTTGCTTCCGAAGCGTTTCATGAAGCCGCCGCCGCGCAGATGAAGGCGCTGGGATTCGCAGCCGGGCTGGCCTGGGTTCCGCATCCGATTCAAAACCGGACGCCGGATGAGCTTGCCCGCATTGCCGATGAAACGATTGAAAGCATTCTGTCGCTGATCCGGCGGTAGTGCCGCAGCCCCGTGAACGGCGTGGTTAACCGGCGTTAACGGTTTTCAAAGAATTGCGTGGTCTGTTATGGACCGCGCTTGCCATTCCGGCGGCGCAGACGCCGTCGGAGCAAATAATTTATGGAAGATCAGGGCATTCGGATCGGCCACGTCATTTCGGTATCGGGCGCAACGATTTCCGGAATCATCTCGGCAGATCGGGACAGCGCCGTTGTGCAGTTCGGTGCGCTGGTCAAGATCCCCGCCGCCGACGCCGAAGTCTTCGGACTGATCGACAACCTGCGTACCGAGCTGGTGCCCGGCGACAGCAACCAGGCTGTCCGCCGGCTTTTCGATGTCGAACTGCTGGGCGAAACCGTCAACGGCAGCCGATTCGAACGCGGTGTTTCCGTGTACCCGTCACTGGAAGCCTCGATCTCCCTGGCGAATGGCGACGACCTCGGCAGGGTCTACGCCCGTCCCGGCGTCCAGACCATTCGCGTCGGCACGATCCACCAGGACCGCAGCCTGCCGGCCTATGCCATGACGGACAAGCTGCTGGGCCATCACTTTGCGATCCTGGGCACGACGGGATCGGGAAAATCCTGCGCCGCGGCGCTGATACTGCGCACGATCCTGACAGACCATCCCTTCGGCCATGTCATCTTCCTGGACCCGCATAACGAATATGCCCACTGCTTCGGGGACATTGCGGAACAGATCAACCTGGCCTCGCTGCGGCTGCCCTACTGGTTGCTGAATTTCGAGGAAAGCGTCGCCGTCCTAGTCAGCCGCGAAGGCACCTACCGGGACAGCGAGATCGCGATCCTGAAATCGGCGATGCTGGAAGCCAAGCGCGCCTACGGGCTGAAACTCGGCAGCATCGAACATATTACGGTTGATACGCCCGTGCCGTATCATCTCGGCACATTGAACCGCTGCATCGAAGACCAGATGTCGAAACTCGACCGGCCGGATATCGCGATCCCCTATCTGCGGCTGCAGGCGCGCATCCAGGCGCTGAAGGACGATACCCGGTTTTCCTTCATGTTTTCCGGCCTCGACGTCCGGGACAACATGACGGATATCCTGTCCCGAATCCTGCGCATTCCGGTGAACGGCAAGCCGATGACCATCCTGGACCTTTCCGGGGTGCCGTCGGAAATCATCGACGTGGTCGTCTCCATGCTGTGCCGGACCGTCTTTGACTTTGCGCTGTGGAACACGGGCGGAAAGGCTGTGCCGGTCCTGCTGGTCTGCGAAGAGGCGCATCGCTATGTCGCCGCGGACGATACCGGGTTCGGTCCGACCAAAAAGGTCATGAGCCGGATCGCCAAGGAAGGCCGCAAATACGGCGTCTCGCTGTGCCTTGTCACGCAGCGGCCGTCGGAACTGTCGCTGGATATCCTCTCCCAATGCAATACGCTTTTCGTGCTGCGGATGAGCAATGGTCCCGATCAGGAGTTTGTAAGGCATGCGGTGCCGGAAAGCGGGCTGGGACTGATGAACGCATTGCCGGCGCTACGAATGCAGGAAGCGGTGGTTGTCGGCGAAGGGGTCACCATTCCGATGC
>JAQCHR010000274.1 GCA_027619655.1 Pseudomonadota bacterium | reverse complement strand
CCCCGGCAACGGGCCTGCCGATCGAAAGCCAGCAGGTCAGCCAGATGGTCGATATCGTCATGGCCATGGAAGAAGGCACACGTCTTTTCCTGCTGGCGCCCATCGTGCGCGGCCGCAAGGGTGAATACCGCAAGGAACTGGCCGCCTTGCAGAAGCGCGGCTACCAGCGGGCCAAGATCGACGGCGAAATGTACCTGATCGAGGACGCGCCGAAGCTCGACAAGAATTTCAAGCATGACATCGATATCGTCATCGACCGCGTCGTCGTCCGGCCGGGTATCGAATCACGGCTTGCCGATTCGCTGGAAACGGCGCTTGCCCTGGCCGACGGGCTGGTTTTCGCGGAAGATGCGGAAACCGGCGACCGCAGGACGTTTTCGGCGCGTTTCGCCTGCCCGGTTTCGGGCTTCACTATCGACGAGATCGAACCGCGGCTGTTTTCGTTCAACAATCCCTTCGGCGCCTGCCCCGCCTGCGACGGCCTGGGCACCACGATGCATGTGGATGCCGACCTGGTCGTGCCCGACCCCGGAAAGCCGCTGGCGGAAGCCATCGCGCCATGGACCGGTTCCACGTCGCCGTATTACCGGCAGACGCTGCAGAGCCTGGCGGCGCATTACAAGGTCGATATGGCCACGCCCTTCGCCGACCTGCCCAAAGCGGTACAGAACGCCATCCTGAACGGCACGGGCAAGACGTCCGTCACCATGACCTTCGACGACGGGGTCCGGACCTACAACACGAAGAAGCCCTTCGAGGGCGTTTTGCCGAACATGACCCGGCGCTGGCACGAAACCGACAGCGCCTGGCTGCGCGAGGAACTGGGCAAGTATCACAGTTCCACCGACTGTGAAGCCTGCGGCGGCGCGCGGCTGAAACCGGAAGCGCTGGCGGTGAAGATCGACGGCACGCATATCAGCGCCATCGCCGACAAATCCATCCTCGAGGCGCGGGACTGGTTCGCGGCGCTCGGCGTAAAGCTGACCGACAAGCAGCTTGAAATCGGCACCCGCATTCTGAAGGAAATCAACGAGCGGCTGGGCTTCCTGGTCGATGTCGGGCTGAACTACCTGACACTCAGCCGGTCGTCGGCAACCCTGTCGGGCGGCGAAAGCCAGCGCATCCGCCTCGCCTCGCAGATCGGCTCGGGCCTGACCGGCGTGCTGTACGTGCTGGACGAGCCGTCCATCGGGCTGCACCAGCGCGACAATGAACGCCTGCTGGAGACGCTGAAGCGCCTGCGGGACCTCGGCAATACGGTGATCGTCGTCGAGCATGACGAGGACGCCATCCGCGCGGCGGACTACCTGGTCGATATGGGACCGGGCGCCGGTGTGCATGGCGGCCATGTCGTCGCCGCGGGCCTGCCGGAAGAGGTGCTCCGCTGCCCCGAAAGCCTGACCGGCCAGTACCTGACCGGCGCCCGCGAAATCGAAATCCCGGCGCAGCGGCGCAAGGCGAAGAAGGGCAAATTCCTGCGGGTCGAGCGGGCTTCGGCGAACAACCTTCTGGACGTCGATGCGGAAATCCCGCTCGGCGTCTTCACCTGCGTGACGGGCGTTTCCGGCAGCGGCAAATCGACCCTGATCATCGATACCCTCTACATGGCCCTCGCCCGCCAGTTGAATGGCGCCCGGCAGGGCGGCGCCGCCCATGACGCCATCAAGGGCGTGGAGCATCTGGACAAGGTCATCGACATCGACCAGTCGCCGATCGGCCGGACCCCGCGCTCCAACCCCGCGACCTATACCGGCGCCTTCACGCCGATCCGCGACTGGTTCGCCAACCTGCCCGAGGCGCGCGCCCGGGGCTACGCGGCGGGCCGGTTTTCCTTCAACGTCAAGGGCGGGCGCTGCGAATCCTGCCAGGGCGACGGCGTCATCAAGATCGAGATGCATTTCCTGCCGGACATTTACGTCCAGTGCGACGCCTGCAAGGGGCAGCGCTACAACCGGGAAACGCTGGAGGTCACCTTCCGGGAACATTCCATCGCGGATGTCCTGTCGATGACGGTCGATGAAGCGGCGGAAACCTTCAAGGCCGTGCCGTCGATTCGCGACAAGATGGCCATGCTGCAGCGCGTCGGGCTCGGCTATATCAAGGTCGGGCAGCAGGCCACGACCCTGTCCGGCGGCGAGGCACAGCGGGTGAAACTGGCCAAGGAACTGTCCCGCCGGGCGACGGGCCGGACATTGTATATCCTGGACGAGCCGACCACCGGGCTGCATTTCGAGGATGTCCGCAAGCTGCTGGAAGTGCTGCAGGCGTTGGTCGACCAGGGCAACACGATCGTGGTCATCGAGCACAACCTGGAAGTCATCAAGACCGCCGACCATGTCATCGACCTGGGCCCGGAAGGCGGTGGCGGCGGCGGACGAATCGTGGCGGCCGGGACGCCGGAAGCGGTCGCGCGGGTTCCCGAAAGCTATACGGGCCGGTATCTGGCGCCGTATTTCGAGGCCGACCGGCTGCCCCGCAAAAGCGCCTAGCGCCGTCGCGCGGATTGCCTGCATGCCGTTTTCCGCTCCGCATTCCACCGAAACCGCCATCGCGCAGCTGGAGCGCGAGATCGCCCGGAAGCCGAAATCCGCACCGCTTCGGTACAGGCTGGCGCTGGCCCTGCTGGAAGCCGACGATCCGGCGGGCGCCATCGAACAGGGCAGCGCAGCGCTGGCGATCGATCCCCGGCTGCGCGAGGCGGCCCGCCTTCTCGCATCCCTGCTGCAGCGCTACGAAATAAACCCGGAAATCGATATTTCGATTCGCGGGCTGGAAGCGGCGTTTTCGTTTCATGATGTCGATCGCCAGGCCCTCGCGGTTTCCGCCATCCGCTTGCTGAAGGAACAGGCGCCCCTCGCCCGCATCCTTGCCGCCGGCCGCGCGGAAGGCTGGGATGCAGCGGCAATATTGCTGCAGACGCGCGACGGCCGGCCCCTGCTGACGAACCGCCTGTTCCGCCTGGCCCTGACCCATGGCGTGAATACCGATTCGGAGGTCGAATTCCTGCTCACCGCGTTCCGCCGCGACCTGTTGCTCGCACCGGACCATGAGCGGTTCCGGGAGCGCCGCTTCTTCGAATTTGTCTGCGCGCTGGTGCAGCAATGCATCAACAACGAATATGTTTTCTTTGTCACGGTGGCGGAAGAGGACAGGCTCGGACAACTGGATCCGGGCGCCGAATCCATGGACGCCGCGCAAGACGTGCTGCTGGCGTCGCTTTACCGCCCCTGCCGTGAAGTGTTGCCGCCGGATATGGACAGGAACCGCCTGCGCCAGATCGCACCCCGCGCCCTGCGGGACGTGCTTATGCCCTGCATGGATGAACGCAAGGCTCTGGCGGCGGGGATGCAGGGCATTCCGCGCCTCACCGACATTGCCGACGACACTTCCAGAAAGGTCGAGCAGCAGTATATAGCCGATCCGTATCCCCGATGGCTCAGCCTGCAGACGCCGCAATCCGGCATCGCCCGCGCATCGCTGGGCGATTTCTTTACGCCGGACGCGCTGGCGTTTATGGACCGGCCCTATAACGTGCTGATTGCCGGTTGCGGGACCGGACAGCAGGCGGTCAGCGCCGCGCTGGGTTACGGACCGGACGCGGATGTGCTCGCTATCGATCTGAGCACAAGCAGCCTGGCCTATGCGGCGCTGATGGCCGAACGGTATGACGCTAGGAACCTCCGTTTCGCGCAGGCGGATATCCTGGGCCTCGGCGCGCTCGACCGGACCTTCGATATCATCGAATGCGTCGGCGTCCTGCATCACATGGCAAATCCCTATGACGCCTGGCGCATCCTGATTGACCGGCTGCGGCCCGGCGGGTTGATGCTGACCGGGCTCTACAGCGCCATATCCCGCGGGAATTTTTCCGCCATCCGGGAGGACCCCGACTGGCCCGGCACCGATGCCGATGACAGCGCGCTAAGAACCTATCGCCGGGCCCTCATGACACGTGAAGCGGGGCTTCCCGGAACGGAATTGCTGGTTTCAAAGGATTTTTACGCGAAAAGCGGCTTCCGCGACCTGATCCTGCATGTCAGCGAACAGCATTGCAGCCTGCCCGACATAAAGGCTTTCCTGGACGCCAACGGACTGGTCTTCAGCGGCTTCCACCTGCCGCCGCATCTGCTGGACGGGTTCCGCCAGGCCTATCCGGATGACGGATGGCCCGGCAGCCTGGAGCATTGGCAGGCGTTCGAAGAGGACCACCCGCGCACCTTCGACGGCATGTACAATTTCTGGTGCCGCAAGGTGTAGGGTTCAGGCGTCCGGCGTGCAGAAATCGAAGGCGATGCTGATCCGGTGATCGTCGCCGTCCAGCGGCAGGGTCCGGTGATACAGATAGGCGGGAAACATCACGAGCCGTCCCAGCTTCGGCTGGAACATCCGGGTCGCCAGCGTTTCCGGTTGGAAGAAATCGGAATGCGGCCGCCCGAACTCGATCCACCCCGACCGGTCATTGCCGTCGCGGATCGATGCCGGCACTTTTGCATAAACGACGCCGCTGATTCGCGAACTGGGATGGATATGCGCTTCCTGGTGGCCGCCCTGCCGCATGACGACGGCCCACATGCAGAAATAGTTTCCGTCGAGCGACAGGTTGTCGAAGAACGGGTTGCCCGCATTGGCCCGCTGGGCTGCGTACGCGTGGACATGCTTCTCTATCGCGGCGCGAAGGTCACGCAGGGCCGGCGCGACCGGTTCTTCCGCCAGATTGTCGCTGTGCAAGCCTTCACGCGTCGCATTTTCCTGCGGCGATTCCCGCAGGCTCGGATGGGCATAGACCGCGGCGCACACGGCATTCCAGAAGGCCGCTTCGTCCGCATAGCCGTCCGGTATGGCGATTTCGGATACCTGGATATCGGCGTCGTAGCGGGCCTCGGTCACCGCGGCATCCCGGCCGCCCGAGGCCGCATCCAGAATCGTGTCGCTGGAATACACATCCGCGGAGGCCGGAAATTTCTCCCGATACGCCTCCTGGTATTCGCGGGCCAGCGCCGCCGCCCCGTTCTTCAAACAGGCATTGATCAGTTCGGGGCAGATACCGGCCCGGCCGGGATAGGCGCTCGCCATCGTCTCGAAAACCGTTTGCGCCGCCGCCGCGTTGCCCGATTTCAGCAGCGCCTTTCCCCAGGAAAGATTCGCTTCAAAATCATGAGGATAGGCTTCGATACAGGATTCATACAGTTCCGCCGCGCCGGCATGGTCCCCCGAATTTGCCAGCGACGCCGCGAAATTTCCCAGAACGTCCTTCCGCTGGGGAAAGCGTTGCAGGATTTCCCGGAAGGCCGCCTGCGCGCGCCCGCCTTCCCCCATCTGCCCCAGCATATTGGCCCGGTTGATCTGCGGCGCGGGGTTCCCCGGTTCCAGGGCGACAGCCGTTTCATAGGCCTGCAGGGCCTCGTCATACTTGCCCTGTTGCCGCAACGCGCTGCCGAGGCCGAGGAATGCGCCGCCGCGCCGCGGCTGTACTGCCGTCAGTCTGCGAAAGCAGGTTTCCGCACCGGCGGGGCGCTTCAGCATATCGTTCAGAATGCCGGCATTGTTCAGCAAATCAGGATAATCGGGGAACTTCTTCAGACCTGACATAACGATTTCCAG